>JAKASY010000081.1 GCA_021817625.1 Bacillota bacterium
ATGTGCTACCGGCCGATGCCGGACTTCGTCCACCCGCTCACGGGGCGGGTCCACGCGGAGTACTGGCAGATGGCGGCGGCGAGCGGCCGGACGGCGAGCTCGAACCCGAACATGCAGCAGGTGCCGAGGGAGAAGGAGATCCGGGCGTGCTTCGGCGTCGCGCCCGGAAACGCGCTCGTCGTGGCCGACTACAGCCAGATCGAGCTTCGGATCGTGGCCGAGGAGAGCGGAGACCCCCGGATGATCGACGCCTTTAGGCGCAGTGTGGACATCCACCGCCAGACGGCGGCGCTCGTCACGGGTAAGGAGCCCGACAGCGTGAGCAAGGAAGAGCGGCAGATGGCGAAGGCTGTCAATTTCGGCCTCGTGTACGGCATGGGCGCGGCGGGCCTCGTGGCCTACGCCCACGACGCCTACGGCGTGACGCTCGACCAGGCGGAGGCCGAGACCTTCAGGAGGCGCTACTTCGAGGCGTACCCCAAGGTGCAGGAGTGGCATCACCACCAGCTTTACCGGGCGAAGAAGCGGGGCGGGGTGCGCACGCTCGGCGGCCGGTGGCGACCGCTCCCCGAGCCAAGCGTGACCAAGGCGACCAACAGCCCGACGCAGGGGACGGGAGCCGACATCCTCAAGGCGGCGCTCGGCGCCGTGGCGCCCGTGGCGTTCTCTCATGGCTGGAGCCTCGTGTCCGAGGTCCACGACGAGATCAGCCTGGAGGTACCCGAAGGGCGGGCGGGCGAAGCGCGGGCGCATTTGACCCAGGTGATGGTCGCGGCGGGAGAGCGGTATCTGCACCGAGTCCCGGTGGAGGCGGAGGCTGCGGTGGGCCGGACGTGGGCGGAGAAGTGACGCGGCGGAGGAACGCCTTTGGCCGTGGATTTGGCGCTGCGCGTCCGGGGGGCGGGCCGCCTCGCCGACCTTCAGGCCGTCGCCTGCGAGACGGCTGTCGCCAAGGACTGGCACGAGGGAGAAAGCCGCGACCCCGCCTTCCCGCGCTGGCGCATGATGGCCGTCGCCGAGATCGCGGAGGCGGTTCAGGCGCACCCCAAAGGGGAAGACACGGCGGTGGTCGGCGTGGAGCTCGCCGATGTCGTGATCCGTCTTCTCGACATGGCGGCGGCCATGGGAATCGACCTGGGGGACGCCATCCGGCGGAAGATGCCGCGCAATCTCGGTCGCGAGCGACGCCACGGCGGGTTGCCATACTGACGAGACGACGAAACGGGGGTGAGGGCGTGCTGGCGCTATGCGATCACCGGCGAGCCGTCGTCGTCCAAAGTTCAGGCGGCTACACGGGCGTCGCGCGTCAGACGTACGCGGCTGACGGATAGGCGGCGGCGGACTTTACGACTCGAGCGCCGGACCTCGCCGTGCCTCGGCGCGCTTCAGGTGAGCCCCGGCTTAGGCCTCGACCCGGGCCTGCTTGCTTCCGGGACCGGCGGCCGGCGCCGAAGGTGCGACGACCGCCCGGCCGCTACTGGCCAGGAGGGCGGCGATCGTCCAGACCACCCCGGCGACCAAAGCGGCGAAGCCGACGGCCGTGAGCCAGAACGGGAGGCTCGTGCGCGTCGGCGTCCAGAACACGTAGGAGAGACCACCGAGGAAGGCGAGACCGCCGCCGCCGGTCAGGAGGGTGGCGATGCGGGTGCGCGTGGCGGCGTCGGCGACCATACGGTGAAGGATCTGCAGGACGACCATGACGGCCGGGATGATGAAGAACGCGAAGTCCTGGTGCCAGAACGTGAACACCGCGTCGGATGTGGCGCCCTTGGCCTGGAATACGGTCTCCGAGAGCTCGATGTAGTAGCCTGCGATCACGACCGTGGCGAGGATCATCAGGCTGAAGGCCGCGCTCGCCCAATGAAGCAGGTTGTCTTCGAGGCGTTCCAGGCTGACGCCCACTAGGGCGATCGTGGCGCCCAGCATGACCCCGAGGCCGGTGACCAGATCGTCGCCGGCGATACCGTTCACGCCATGCGGTCCGAAGGCGAAGAACGTGGGGGGCTGGGCCTGGGTGAAGCCAGCGACAACGTAGATCAAGGTCATCAGAACGGTACCGACCACGATGTCCCAGAGACCGATCTTGACCCACCGGTTTAGCCCGTCGGCGCGCTCCTGCGCGAAGGCGGCGACCGCCGTCGCGGCCAGAAGCCCGAGCACCGCAACCACCATTTCATGCGAGTGGGACGTGATCAGGTTGGCCTCCCAGGCCGCTGGCGAGAGGCCAATGAAGTGCGCGTAGGACGCCAGGACGGGCGGCCATGGGCCGAAGTCCAGGATCCAGCCGGCGACGTGGCCCATCACGGCGGCAAAGAAGCCACTCACGGCCGAGACCGTGGCCACCCACGCCACAAGGCGGCCGGTGGCGCGGGCGCGACCGTACAAGCCGAGCGCGAGGGTGATGAGGATCTCGTCCAGGAAGAAGAAGGAGACGATCTGCATCCACAGAGGCACGGTGTCGGCGATGCTGCGGTCGAAGATGCCGCCCACGCCGCTGAGCACGGTGGCGCCAAGCGTCCCCCACAGCATGAGGGCGCGCAAGCCCTTGTGCTCGCATTCGAAGACGTCGAAGGCCACAAGCCCGATGAGGCCGACCATACCGATGAGCAGGCCGTGCAGGTACATGGTGTGGGCGTAGTTGATGTTGGCGGCAGCCGCCGGTTCGGTGAAGAACGGCAGCGAGACGAAGGCACTGGCCAAGCTGAGAGCGCCCAGCCAGATCAGGATGCCGATGATCACCCGGTACTCCACACTAATTCCTCGCGGGTTCAGGAACCCCGGGCGGGGCGTGCCTCCGATCACCCGAATCACGTCCTCGGTTCCTTGTATGTTTCATGGCGACCGGTAGGGGCGCCGGTGGGGGTTGGTAAGCGGGGGCGGCCGAGGCGAGTCCTCGAGCACTCGACCGGCCGAACCCGCCCCCCTTGGGCCCCCAGGAGGGGCCACGCGGCCCTGTCCGGTCGGCGTTGCTCGCTGGGCCGGGGTTCCCGTACACCCTGTGGATAACCGACTGCGCGACGCGCCACCCGAACGCAGGTGGAGTGAGCGTGATGGCGTTTGTGCGGATACGCAAAGACTGCGCCGAGCTTCTGACCACGCGGTATCTGGGTGGCGGCCGCTCCCAACAGGTGCTGTTGGCGAGCCTGCCTGCCTACTACGTATCTGCGGCGGAGCAGCGGGCGATCGAGGCGAAGTTTCCCGATCTGCACTTCGATTGGCTGGCGATCAATCGAGCGCTCGCCCGCGGCGACAGGCGGGCGCCGCCCCCGCCCGGCCCGTATATGGCGTGGGCCGACGTCGAACACCTGCTGCGCGCCCTGGCCCGCAGAGAGCGTGAGCACGACGGCTTGCCGTCCGATATCCACACCTTGGAGGCGGCAGCCGAGGTACTCACCGGCATGCGTTTGCGCGGTGAACCATGGCCCCTCGAGGACGACCGATCCGAGCCAATATGACATCAGATGACCACGGTCGCCGGGTTCTGGACCCGCCCCGTCATCCGATGGCAGGCACGCACAGATTCACGACCCCGTTTCGCCACCGATCAGGAAGTTGGGGGTCTCCAGTCGAACCGGTCCGCGAGGTCCGGTGGAGGTAAGGCCGCGGTTCCTTGCGCTACGACGCTTACAAAGAGTGCCGCCTCCGCGCCAAGCGACTGAACTCTAACTCCCACGGTGCACCCGTCGTCGGACCCCCTAGGCAGCAGTCGGGGGCATGTTGCACCGTCGAACGACCAAGTGCTGATCCTGGCAAGGCTGCCCACGTCGCTTGGTCGGCTGGAGGCCCTCCATTTCGGACCACCCCACGACGAAAGGGGGTGAGCATCATCCCTGAACTCCATATCGGAGTGGACGTTTCCCTCCGCAGCCACAGCGTGGCCTTTGTCCGCAGCGATGATCTGGCCGTCCTGCACCGCATGACCGTCCAAAACGACGCCGGCGGCAGCCTGGCCCTGGCCGAGCAGATCCAGCACCTGTGCGCCCAGCACGCGTTCGATCAGGTCAAGGTCGCGCTCGAGGCCACGGGCGTCTACGCCTGGCACCTGGCGGTGTTCCTGAGCGGTCTCGACGTCCCACACCCGCACAAGCCCCAGGTGTTCATCCTCCAGCCGCGCGCCGTCAAGCACTATCGCGAGAGCTTCGGCTCCAAGAAGCCCAAGAGCGACGGCGCCGACCGCCTGCTCCTCGCCCGCATGCTCGGGCATCGAGAGCTCCTACCACGGCCGTTCGCCTTGGACGACCGCACCCTACCGCTACAGCGCCTCACACGCCACCGCTATCACTTGGTGCGCCAGCTCGTCCGCAACAAGAACTACGCGGCCAGCTACCTGTTCCTCAAGGCGAGTACGCTCGCCCAGACCCGCCCGCTGTCCGACCCCTTCGGCGCCAGCGCCTCGGAGATCCTCCTCGAGTACTGTGCCGTGGAGGACATCGCCAAGGCATCGGTCGACGAACTGGCCGGCGTGCTGAACCGCGCGGCGAGGGGCACCATCGCCGATCCCGCCGCGATCGCCCTGGCGTACAAGCGCGCGGCCGAGGACGCCTACCGGCTGCCCGAACGCCTCAAGCAGCCCATCCACCAGATCCTGAGCCTGACCATCCAGGACATCCGCCACCTCGAGCACCAGATCGAGGCGGTGGATCGCCTGATCGACCGCGAACCGATGACCCGCAATAACCGCCTGCGCACGATCCCGGGCATCGGCCCCGTGTTCAGCGCCGGTATCCTGGCGGAGATCGGCCGGATCGAGAACTTCCCCGACGACGACCACCTGGCGCAGTTCGCCGGCCTCACCTGGCCCGGGCACCAGAGCGGCGACTTCACGGCCGAGGACACGCCGATGGCCCGGACGGGCAACGTCTACCTCCGCCACTACGTCGTGGCCGCAGCCAACAGCGTCCGGCAACATGACGCCGGCTTTGCGGCCTACTACCACAAGAAGTACGACGAGGCGGCCGAGCACCAGCATAAGCGTGCCGAGGTGCTGACCGCCCGCAAGCTCCTGCGCCTGATCTTCGCCCTGCTGCGCGACGACCGGGCATACGATCCAACCCACATCCCGACCCGGCAACGGGTCGCCACCTGACTCCAGCTACTGCCTGGTGCGCTATTCCATATCGCCCTTCCAGGCTGGGGGTATGGTTCTTTGTGTTCATCTTCGTTTCCCCCCTTGACATTCACACCCCACGTCTTATTGATTAGTCCCTTCGGCCATGCCGAGGGTAGCATCGCCGCGCAACGATCCCCAGTGGCGAAAGTAGCCGGCCGCGCCGGCCATAAGGCCCGGCCGCACCGTGTACCGCTACCTGCTGGATACAGACTCCGGCGAGCAAGGCTACCCTTGTTCAGCGAACTTGTACGTCCAAAGGAATCACGGGAGGGACGGGATTTGCGCTATCGGTCCGGGGTTGAGATCGTAAACTCGGACAGCCTTGTCGTGCGTTGCAAGTTGTGCGGACAAGTGTGGTCGCCGATGCTCGGCAAGGGAGGCCGAGTTCGGCGCGGGGGCTGGCAATGTCCGCGCTGTGGCGGAAAGGCCGCTTAGTTGCAAGGCCAGCAGCAGGCCGGTCCTGCGCCAAAGCCAAACGTGAGGTCTTGGAGGTGAGGACGTGCTGGCGCTGCGCGACTACCAGCGAGAGGCGATCGGGGCCATTGTGCGCGAGGCGAACGCCGGCGTGCGGCGCCAGCTCGTCCAGCTTCCGACCGGAGCGGGCAAGACCGTCATCGCCGCCGCCCTCTCGCAGAAGGCGCGCGGGCGCGTGCTCATGCTCGTCCACCGCGACGAGCTCGTGCGGCAGAGCGTCGAGAAGTTCGGCTGGGTGTGGCCGGGAGAAGAGATCGGGGTTGTCAAGGCCGAGCGCGACGAGCACGACCGTCGCGTGGTCGTGGCGTCCATCCAGACGCTCGCGCACGAGGGCCGCCTCGACCGGCTCGACGCGAGCGCCTTCACCCTGGTCATCGCCGACGAAGCGCATCACGTCACGGCGGACACGTGGCTTCACGTCCTGGAAGGACTCGACCTTCTGCCGCAGACCGTGCCCGGCCGCCTGCTCCTGGGTATCACGGCGACGCCCGCGCGCGCCGACGGCGTGGGCCTCGGTAACGTGTTCGAGAAGATCGTCTACAGAAAGCCCCTCCTAGATCTCATCGAAGCGGGCTATCTCGCCGACGTGAAGGGTGTCCGGGTCGAGACGCACCTCGACCTCGCGCGCGTACGCATGACCGCCGGCGACTTCAACGCGCACGACCTCTCGCTCGCGGTCGACACGGAGAACCGCAACCGCCTCATCGCGGGCAGGACGTCTACCTCATGCGCGGCGAAGGCGGCCTGTGGAACGTCGTGCTGCGCTCGCGCGATGGGCAGCGGGACCTCGCCGGCCAGGCGCTGCCGCTCGACTACGCCCAGGGCGTCGCGGAGGAGCACGTCCGCCAGAACGGGCTCGGGTGGTTCGCGGGCAAGGACGCACAGTGGCGTTCGCGTCCCCCAAGCGAGAAGCAGGCAGAACTCCTGCGCTCGCTCGGCGTCCAGGCCCCGGCGGGGCTGACGCGGGAGGGCGCGCAGGATCTCATCCGCGAGGGACTGCGGGAGCGGGCTCTCAAGGACCCGGAGGCGCCCTGGCGGAGCGAACCCGCCAGCGACAAGCAGAAGGAGTGGATGGAGAAGCACCACTTCCGGGTGCGCGAGGGCATCACCAAGGGTGAGGTGGCCGACGTCATGTCGCGGCTGACGCGGCGCCCGAAGGCGATGCCGTAGTGGTGCGGAAAGCTCGACCAGCGCGGGCAGGAGTGGCCGTCAGGACGGAGGCGGCATGACCAAGTGTGCCTATCGGTGGACGCGCAGGCCGCGACGCCGGGCGCTCACGTGAAAGTAATCCCCGCCCTTCTGGCGCTGGTCGTCGGTGCCCCACGCTATGGCCTTGTCGAGTTTGGCGAGTAGCGGCACGTGTTTCGAGCAGTGGACGTAGGCCTCGTCGACCTCGACTAGCACCCAGCGCTCGGGATGTCGGCCACCGTCGATGGCGACGTCCTCGGCGATTGCCGCGGGCAAGGCTTGGCGGTTGAGCAGGTCCTCGTTGGCGATCACGGTTGCGCGTCCGTTGACGTGCAGGCCAATCGTGCTTCGGACGAAGTCGAACATGACGAGTCCGACGTGCGGGTTGTCGACGATGTTCCCAAGGCTGGCCATAACGCCGTTGCCGCGATACTCGGGATACGCGAGCGTTCGCTCATTCAAGACGCGCACGAAGCCGGGCGGGCCCGCGCGAAACGAGCAGTCGCACTTGCCGTCGGCGTCTGCGGTAGCGACGAACAACATCTCCATCTTACTCACGAATTGGCGCATCTCTTGGTTAAGGTGATCCAGCACCTGGGCGCGATAGAAGGCCTCGGCGCGCTGCCTCGTTCCGTAGCGAGCCTGGAGCAAGTGCTCGCCGCGCTCCGCGGCTGTTCCTTCGATCGTAGCCATGACCATCCGCACAGA
>JAKASY010000082.1 GCA_021817625.1 Bacillota bacterium
CCGCCGACCGTGAGGCGCCCGTCGCCGTAGCGTGTACGGCGCCGCGCTAAGGTCGTGGCGGACTACGCAGCGCAGGACAAGGGCGTTTGTGGAAAGACCATCTAGCCGACCCGAGCGGACACCATGTCGAGGCCGACCGACTCGACGTTGTTTACCGCCAGCGCCTTTGTCCAGGCCCTGCCGCGATCCGTGGTCGTGTAGAGCGTGACGAGGGGGTTGCCGCTCGACGCGGTCGGCGCCGCTGCGGCCACGCCGTCGTCCGCGGTGGCGAACGACACCGCGTACACGACGCCCCGCAGGCCGGTGTCGTCCAGCGCGACCGTCCGCCACCTGGCGCCCGCGTCGCCTGTCTCGTAACCGTAGAGCGGCGAGGGACTCGCCCGCGAACGAGCCGTTCAGCACGAGCGGCCGGCCGTCGGCGAAGGCCGTGGCCAGTGGCCCGTCTTGGCCAAGAAGCCTGCCCGCACCGGTCCAGGCACGGCCACCGTTGGCCGTCGCCTCGACGGTGAACTCGGCTTGGCCGGCGCCCGCGCGCATGTTGGTCAAGGCGACGTCGTGCCGAGCGTCGAACTCGAGCGCGCCTGCGGCCAGGGCTTGCATGCGGCCAATCGGCGTCCAGCGCCGGCCACCATCCGTCGTCAGGAGCAGACGGGCGTATACTGTCCCTGAGGTGGGTTGAGTGACGCTTCCTGTGGTGTTGGAAGCCGGCGAGGATGGGTTCGTGGTCGCCGAGTGTCCGGCGCTACCCGGGTGCGTGACGCAAGGGCGGTCGGAGGCGGAGGCGCTCGAGAACATCAGAGAGGCCATCGCCGCTTGGATGGCTGTCGAGACTGCGAAGCACAGTGGCTCTCGCTCGGCGGACGCGAAGGTCGTCCAGGTCGCTCTGTAGTGCCGCCCCTCCCGCGCGCCTTCGAGCGCCTTGGATGGTCGGTGGCTAGACGGGTCGGGAGCCACGTGATTCTGACCAAAGTGGGTGCGACGGCAAACCTGTCGGTGCCCGACCACACGGAGTTGGACCGTGGCCTTCTGCGAAGCCTGGTCCGGCTGAGCGGGGTTCCCGTGGAGGAGTTCTTGAACGCGGTCGACGACGTGCGGTGACAGACGGCTGTTTCGTGGGAAGGCCCGGCCGCCTAGCCGGGCTTGCACCATTTTATGGGACTCCATGCCATGCAGGCGGGGCTGGTCGGAGCGCTGCTATGGGGTGTGCCAGCCCGCGGGCGACAGCCACCGCCTTCCGGCCGCCCGTGCCAAGGCGCGCTGGGGAGACGCGGACGTGTCCACCGAGGCGGCATCGACCGGGGCGGCCGCTAGGCTCCCCCGTGCGAGCGGGGATGAGCCTGGCTCGACGGGCTCATCCCGTCGTGACCTTCGGCTCCCCCGTGCGAGCGGCACGGGCCACGCCTTGCCGTATGGACTTGGCATCGTGCGCGGGCGCGTCCTGACCGCCTGCTCTTGGCTGTGTCCTCACCCACCCCCGCCGTCCCCCTGCGCGTCGCCTTGGCGCGAGCGCCGGGACGGACCACGGCGTAGCCCACGTCTGCGGACCGGAAGCTGAGCGCTTCGACGAGAGGCGACGGCCCGGCAAGCGCGGGCGCGACCGCGACGAGGGCGAGCGCCGCGCCGATGAGCGCTCCGGCGGGGATGAAGGGATGTCTCTTGGCCACCGCGAGGCCTCCTTGGCGCCAGGGCATGGCAGGCCTCGCGTGCGAGCCACCCCCATCGTCGTGGGCGCGGCACTATGCCGTCCGGCCCCGGGTCGAGGGGCCGCCGTCCGTCCACCACCATGGGCTGCGCCTCGTGGCCCGAGACCAGCCCAGCCACAGGGCCGTCCACGCGGCGAGCCCCAAGGCGGCGCCGAGGAGCGCGTCCGGGCCCGCCACCCCGACGAGCGGCCGCATGACGCCACCGACAGCCTGCGGGTGGGCGTGCGCGAAGGCGATGACCAGCGCTCGCTCCCGCTCCACCGCCGCCGCGTAGCCCACGGCGGTGCCGGCTGCCGCAAGGGCCGCGGCCAGCGCCGCGCCGGCGACGCCGGGGCCGCACGCGCGTCCGCTCACGGCTCGCCACCGTGGCGCGTGGCGGGAAACCGCGCGCTCGCGGGCTTGGGGCCGGACCGGACGACCTTTGGCATGGCCATGCGACGGGGTTCGCCGGCCGCCTGTCGATCCCCGGGGGCGCGATCCACCCCAGGCAAGTTGCAGGTTCCCGCCCGCCTCCGTCCTGACGTGCCGCGTGGCCGCGGCTGCGGCCGGGCATGCTCACGTTGCCGGCCCACGCGGCCCCGACCTCTTCCGGGGGGAATGCCCATGGCCGCCCGCCGCTGTCGCGCGACCGCCACCGGTCCCGCGCCCCGCGCCTCGGACCTGCCCGATGTCCTGAGCCCCGAGCAGGCCGCGAGCCTGCTGCGGGTGTCCGTGAACACCCTGTACGCCGAGGTGCGCGCCGGCCGCATCCCCCACCTGCGGCTGGGACGGGGGATCCGCATCTCCAAGGCGGCGCTCCTCGGCGCGCTCGCCGGCGGCCCGAGCGCGCAGGAGGAGGGCGTCTCCCGTCTAAGACTTGTGCGGGGCTCCGCGCACCGGGAGGGTTAGCCCTTGCAGGGCAGCTTGGTGAAGCGGGGCAAGAAAGGCCTCTACAGCGTGGTCCTCCACCTGCGCGAGAAGGATCCCATCACCGGTCGGGACAAGGTGCGCTGGTTCGCCACGGGCACGACCTCCAAGCGCGAGGCCCAGGCGGTCCTGGCGCGCATCCTGGCCGAGTACAACAGCGGCGCGGCCCTGCCGAGCGCGCGCGCCTCCTCGCCCCGGCTGGGCGAGTACCTGGGCGAGTGGCTCGAGAGCAAGGAGCGCCGCCTGCGCGCCTCCACGGCGCAGGGCTACCGCTCGGTCGTCCGCCACCGGCTCGTGCCCGGGCTGGGCCGCTACCGGCTCTGCGACCTCACTCCGCCCCTCCTGGAGGCGTACTTCCTGCGCGAGAGCGACTCCCCGCGCCTGGACCGCCGCAAGACGCCCCTCTCCCCCGGGTACGTCGCCTACGAGGCGAACGTGCTCAAGTCGGCCCTCGCCGACGCCGTGCGCTGGGGGCTCCTCGCCCAGAGCCCGATGGAGCGCGTGGCCCTGCCGCGCGTGCCGCGCCGCGAGCCGCGCTACTTGACGCCCGACGAGGCGCGCCGCTTCCTCGAGGAGGCGCGCCGCTCGAGCCGCTACCACGCCCTCTACCTCCTGGCCATCGGCGGTGGCCTGCGCATCGGCGAGATCGCCGCCCTGCGCTGGCCCGACGTGGACCTGGAGCACGGCGTCGTGCGCGTGCGCCACAGCCTGAACTACAAGGCGAGGCCGCCCGTGCTCGGGCCGACCAAGAGCGGGCGCACGCGCACCGTGGACATCGGCGAGGACACCGCAGAGGCGCTTCGCCGCCATGCCCGCGCCCAGTCGGAGCAGCGGCTGGCCGGCGGGCCGGGCTGGGGCGGCGAAGGCTTCGTGTTCACGACGGCCACCGGCCGCCACATCTGGCGCGAGGAGCTCAAGCGCGCCGACTTCGACCCGATCTGCGACCGCGTCGGCCTGCCGCGCATCCGCCTGCACGACCTGCGCCACACGATGGCGACGCTCATGCTCGCCCAGGGCGTGCACCCGAAGGTGGTGCAGGAGCGCCTGGGCCACGCGAGCATCTCCATCACGCTCGACACCTACTCCGCGGTCATCCCCGGCCTGCAGCGCGAGGCGGCCCGCCTGATCGAGGCGGTCACCGCCGCGCGCCCCGACGCCGCCCTGCCCGCGCCTTCCCGTTAGCGCGGCGTTAGCGCGGCCGCCGCGGGCGCGCGCCGGGTGCCCGCGGCGCAACGCAGCGCACTCCCAAGGGGAACGCCTCCCACCTTGCGGTACTGTATGGGAGCGGCGCAGGGCGCATGGAGATAGCGCAGGCGCACGTCCCTCGACTCGGTGGCGGCGTACAGGCGCACGGGAATGGTCACGAGGCCGAACGACAATACCCCTTTCCACAGGCTGCGCACCGCGCCACCTCCAACGCTAGCGTGCCCAGCGGCGCGGGGGCGGCGGCGGGACGCGAGCAGGAAGCGAGGTGCTAACGTGTCCCGTGACGGTGACGGCGTGCCCGACGGCGGGCGGCGCGAGATGCCCTGGCTCATGCCCGTCCTGACCGCGCGCGGCGGGGTCGAGGCGGTCGCGTTCTACGAGCGCGCCCTGGGCGCTGAGGCGGCAGAGGTGCTCACCGCGCCGGACGGCGCCGTGGCCGCCCGGATGCGCACCGGCGGGGCGCCATTCATGGTCTCCGACGAGTCGCCCGAGCACGGAAACCACAGCCCGCCGCGCCTGGGTGGCAGCACGGTGCGCCTCGCGCTCGTCGTCGCGGACCCCGACGCGCACGCCCGCGCCGTGGCGGCGGGCGCCGGGCCGGTGCACGCGGTGGACGACCAGCCCTGGGGATGGCGCCAGGGCCGTGTGGAGGACGCCTTCGGGCACCAGTGGGAGATCGGCCGCCCGCTCCCCGGCGTGCGCACGGCCTAGCGGCGGCTCGGGGCGGCACGACAAGGCAAGGGCAGGGAGTGCGCTCATGGCGATCCGTACACGCTTCACGCAGCTCTTCGGCATCGACCTTCCCATCGTGCAGGGCGGGCTCGCCCACCTTGCCTTCGCGGAGCTCGCCGCCGCGGTCTCGAACGCGGGCGGGCTCGGGCAGATCACGGCCCTCTCGACCGGCTCGCCGGAGGCGCTGAGGGCCGAGATCGCGCGCGTGCGCACGCTTACGGACCGACCGTTCGCCGTGAACCTGGCGATCGGCCACCTGCCGATCGAGCCCTACCTGGACGTCGCACTCGCCGAGGGCGTGCCGGCGATCTCCGTCACCGGCGGCAATCCCGAGGCCGCGTTTCGGCGCAGCGAGGGACACGCGGTGCGGCGCCTGGTGCTCGTGGCGGGCGTGCGGGCGGCGAGGAAGGCGGAGTCCCTCGGCGCGGACGCGGTGATCGCGGTCGGGCAGGAGGGCGGCGGCCACCTCGGGCGCGACGACGTGGGCCTCGTGGCGCTTCTGCCGCGCGTGGTCGAGGCGGTCGCCATCCCGGTGCTGGCCTCGGGCGGCATCGTCGACGGCCAGGGCCTGGCGGCCGCGCTGGCGCTCGGGGCGGAGGGGGTGGAGATGGGCACGCGCTTCGTGGCCACCGTCGAGTGCCGCGCCCACGCGCGCTACAAGGAGGCGCTCGTGGCCGCGCGCGAGACCGACACGCAGGTGATCGAGCGCAGCATCGGCCGGCCCGGGCGCGTGCTCGCGGGCGCCTACGCCGCGCGCATCCTGGCGCGCGAGGCCGACGGCGCCGACCTAAGCGAGCTCATCCCGCTCATCGAGGGGCGGCACAACCGGCGCGCCGCCCTGGAGGGCGATCTCGAGGAGGGGTTCGTCTGGGCGGGGCAGGGGGCAGGGGGCATCCGCGACATCCCCACCGTGGCCGCGCTCCTCACGCGCATGGAGGCGGAGGCGCGGGCCGCCGCGGGGCGCCTGTCCGCGCTTCTGGGCTAAGCCCGGCGTGCGGCCTACGGCAGGGCGCCGGCCACGACGCTGCCGCGCGACACTACGGCCACCAGGTTTTCGCGCGTGAGGTCCTCGATGCGCTGCCACGGCCGGCCGCGCACGACCAGGAGGTCCGCGCCGAAGCCCGCCGCAACCCGGCCCACGCCGCCCTCCAGGCCAACTGCGCGCGCCGCCCGGCTGGTGGCGGCGGTCATCGCCTCCTGGGGGCTCAGGCCGATGTCCGCGACCATCGCCCGCACCTCGTCCATCTGCTGGCCGAACGGCATGTGGCGTCCGCTCGAGTCGGTGCCGAGAACGAACTCGACGCCCTCCCGGTACGCGCCGCGCAGGGCGTCCGAGCGGCGCGCGTGCAGGGCGCGCCCCTTCTCCCGGCTCTCCGCGGGCACCGGCGTGTCGCCGCGCACGATGCGCTCCAGGATGATGAGCGTCGGCGCCACGGTCACCCCCTGGGCCTTGGCCTGCCGCGCCTGGGCCGCGGTGATCTGGGTGGCGTGCTCCAGGCTGTCGACCCCGCCGCGAAGCGCCGCCTGGATGCCGGCCTCCGTGTGGCAGTGGGCGGCCACCGGCATCGCGAGCGCGTGGGCCTCGTCGACGATCGCGTCGATCTCCGCGGCCGTGTAGTTTCGCCACTCGCTCTTGTCGCCCGTGGAAAGGACGCCGCCGCTCGTGCAGATCTTGATGCCGTCGCAGCCCATGCGGGCGTAGCGCCGCACGAGCGCCCGGCAGGCGTCCGGCCCGTCGGCCGTCGGCGGGCGGTCCTCGACGTCGGGCGGCGTGAACAGGTCGCCGTGCCCCGCGGTCATGCCGACCATGCCGTTCACCACGACCCGCGGCCCGGGCAGGATGCCCTGGTCGAAGGCGTGCTTGAGCGCCATCTGCGCACGGTCCGCCGCCAGGTCCCGAATGGTCGTCACGCCGGCACGCATGGCGTGCTGCGCGTGCGCGGCGCCGTGCAGCACGCGCTCCACGGCCGGCGTGGTCAGGGGCCACGAGAGGTAGTCGACCGCCGCGTGGCCCGCGTACCCGAGGAGGTGCACGTGGGTGTCGATGAGGCCCGGAATCAGGCTCAGGCCCTCGTCCGCCTCCGGCGGAGAGGGATCGACCGCCTCGATCCGGTCGCCCTCGAAGCGCACCGTCGCCGTGCCGATGTCCTCAAGCCCATCCCACACCCGGATGCCGCGTATCGCCGCCATCGCCCAGCCGCCTTTCCGTGCCGTCTCGCGCTTTGCCGCCTCAGGGCTCGTTCGGCGCGCCGGGCGCCGCCCCTGCGACGCCGGCCACCGCAAGCTCGCCACCCACGGGCGACGGGGCCGGCCAGTGCCGCCAGAGGGGAGAGGGAAGGGCGTAGCTGCGCTCGCCGTCGGCCGGCGCCGTACCCCTTCCGGAGAGCGGCCGCGCCTGCCACGCCAGGTGGAGCATGCCGGGCGCCAGGAGCTCGCGCCGCTCGAGGAGCACGTCGCCCACCCGCACCGCGCTCTCGGCCTCGACGGCGATGTTGCGCGAAAGGCGCTCCTCGCCGCCCAGGCGGGCGCTCACGTGCACGTCGGCGCGCCACAGGGTGTCGTTCACCAGCCAGAGCGGCACGCGCACCGCGCGCCCTCGCGCCGCGCGCGGCGCGGACACGGGCAGGAGGAGCGCGGCCGCGAGGGGCTGGAGCTGGGCCCTGAGCGCCGTGTAGGCCGCCTTGGGGCGCCGCTCCCGGTCGAGGAGCGACCAGGTGACGCCGTCGGCCGCGTCCGCCCACAGGAAGCCGAAGAAGCCCGCGGCGCCCCGGCCGCGCCTGACGCGCACGCGGTCGATGTACGCGGCGTGCACGGCCTCCTGGTACGCCTGGGTGCGTGCCACCAGGGTGTCGCGGTCGAGCCCCTCGATGCCCACCGCGCGCTCGAGGAGAAACGGCTGCGCCATGTGGCGCC
>JAKASY010000083.1 GCA_021817625.1 Bacillota bacterium
AGACATGGATGTAGAAGATGCGAACGGTGGCACCGAGCACCTGGGCGTCGGGCGAGCGGATGAACGCCATGAAGCCCGCGAACCAGAACAAGAGAAGCATGCCGACGGCCCACGGCGGGCCGCTGCGCCTTGTTCCCACGGCAGCCGCCGGCGCCGCGCTCGGAGCGGTCAGGTTGGCCATGTCACGTCACCTCCAGGACCTGCTCGAACAACAAGAGGGCGAGGGCCGCGAACAGCGCATCGTAGCCCACCAGAAGCTCCCACCAGGGTGCCCCCAGCACGCCGCCGAGGGCCGCCCGCGTCGTCGCCACGCCGGCCAGCAGGGCGGGCACCGTCACCGGGAAGAGGGCCAGCGGAAGCACGGCCTCCCCCGCCCGCGCCTGGGCGGTAACGGCCGCCAGGAGCACGCCGGCGGCGAGAAAGCCGACGTCGCCCAGGCCCAGGCTGATGGCCAGCTGGCCCGGATGCAGCACGCCGGTGAGGCCAAACAGCAGGAGGTAGAGCGGCACGCCCACCACCTCCACGGCCGCCATGACCAGCCACGCCGCTGCCAGTTTGCCCACAAACAGGGCGAGGCGGTCGGCGCCGCTGGCGAGAAAGCCCTCGAGCGCCCCGTTCTCGCGCTCCAGCGTGAACGCACCCTGAAGCGAGAGCTGGCCGGCGAAGAAGAACGTGATCCACAGGGCCCCGGCCTCGAAGGTCACGCTCTTGCCCGCGGCCGGGCCGAACGCGAAGGCCAAGAGGCACATGGCCAGGGCGCCGAACGCCAGGACCGCGGCCGCGCCCGTGCGGCCGCGCAGCGCGAGGCGCACCTCCTTCAGGGCAACGGCGCCGGTGTCGACGGCGAGCACGGTCAGACTCCCCTCAAGGGGCGCGGCAGTTCAACGGCGGCGCCCTCCGGGAAGGCGGCGGCAAACGCCGCGAGCGCCCCGTCCCCCGCCGGCCCGCTGCGCACCACCCGGCCGCGCTCGAGGAGGAGGGCGCGGTCGGAGTGGCGCAGCACGAACGCGAGGTCGTGGCCGCTCCACACGATGGCTCGGCCGCGTTCGCGCGCCTCGGCCAGAAGGCGGGCGAGCAGGCCGCTGGCGTTTCGGTCGAGGCCGCTGCCCGGCTCGTCCAAGAGAAGCAGGGCGGGATCGCCCAAAAGCGCGCGGGCGAGTGCGAGGCGCTGGCCCATGCCGCGCGAGAAGCTGCGCACCGGCGCGTCGCCCACGGCGGTGAGGCCGACGGCCCGAAGGCCGCGCTCCACGGCGTCGGCGCGTCCGCGCACACCGGCGAGCGCAGCGTAGTAGTGGAGGTTCTCGCGTGCCGTGAGGTGGCCGTAAAGGTAGGTCTCGTGGCCCATGAAGCCGATGCGCCCGCGCGCCAGCCGATGGTCTGCGGGCGCGCCGAACCACTCCACGCGACCCGCCGTGGGCCGCAGGAGCTGGCCGAGAAGGCGCAGCAGCGTCGTCTTGCCTGCCCCGTTCGGACCGACCAGGGCGACCACCTCGCCCGCGGCCACGTCGAGCGACACGGCGCGCACGATCAGGCGCCCGCCCGACACGTAGGAGAGATCCCTCGCCCGGAGGACCGGCCCGGAGGGCCCGGGCTCGACCGCGGCCCCCGGTAGGTGCGCGGCCACGGTCACGACGGGCCGAGCACCTGCGTGTCCGGCACGGGCTTGTAGTGGTCGGGGCACTGGACGAGCACCTGCTGGGCGTCGATGACGCCCGGGCGCACCTCGGTCCCCTGGACGATGGCGTTCGCGCCCTTGGTGAAGTCCTCGGGCGCCGCGCCATGGTAGTACACCGCGAGCGTCTGTGCGCCCTGGCCCATGCGGAACCAGAGGTCGCCGGTCTTGGGCGTGAAGCGCACGGTCGCCGGCAAGAGCGCTCCCTGCACGCGCATCGCGTGGCCCACGTAGCGGCTTGGGCTCGCGAGCACCTGGGCGACCGTCACGTAGTAGTCCGTGGCGCTACGCGCCCCCTGCACCACGACCGCCACCATGATCGCGACGATCAGGCCGAGGCCCACGATGGAGCGCGCACGCACGGCCGGCGCCCGGCCGCGTTCTTTGCCCGTCATCTCGACCTCCTTGGCGCAGCCTCAGTTGTTGGGCGCGCCCTCCTTGATCCAGTTGGCGATGGTTTGGATGGTGCCCGGCGGAAGCGGCGGCGAGTCGAGCGGCATCTGCGGCGGGATCGCCCCGGTGATCTTCCCATAGAGTAGGCTTGCCTGCGGATTGCCGGGGATCCAGATGTGCAGCTTGGCCGCGCTCGCGTACGACGTCAGGTCGAGGCCGCCCGTGGCGTTCGTCCCGCTGTGGCAGATTGTGCACTGGGCCTGGAAGATCGGCTCGATGTTGCCCGAGAACGTAGGCTTGGCCACAACGACATTGGACACGCCGCCGGTGGCGAGGCCGTTGCCCAGGTAGGTCAGGCCGACCAGCGCGACCACGCCCACAAGGGCCCCCATGACGAACATCGGGCGCGCGGCGGGCTCGTGCGAGCGGACCCGGTCGATCCACGGCGTGAGCAGGAGCACGGTCACGCCGATGAGCGGCAGGCCGATGATCACGATCGGCGACAGGATCGGCGTCACGCTCGGCCAGGTGCGGCCGACGATGTCGATGAGGTAGTAGATGCTGTAGAAGTACCAGGCCGGGATGGGCTTGTAGTGGGCCTGGTTGAGCGGCTGGGCCGGGCCGAGCAGCGGCGCCTTGAACAGCAGCGTGAGGACCACGAGGCCCAGGGCCACGGCGAGCATCACGACGCTCATCTGGGCGATGGCGTTCGGCCAGAAGTTCACGAGCGTCTTCTTGAACTGGGGGTCGCGCCGGCCCCGCTCCTCCGCCTCCACGGCCGTCGACTGCCCGTGCTTGAAGACAAGGGCCACGTGCACCGTGAGAAGCCCGGCCAGGGTGAGCGGCAGGACGAGCATGTGGATGGCGTAGAAGCGCGTCAGCGTGGCGCCGGAGAGCCACTGCCCGCCGCGCGCCAGCTCGAGCAGCCACTGGCCGATGAACGGCACGTAGGACGCCATGTCTGTGCCGACCATCGTCGCCCAGTAGGACTGCTGGTCCCACGGCAGGAGGTAGCCGGTGAAGGCGAAGAGGATGACGACGCCCAGAAGGAGGACGCCGAAGATCCAGGTGAGCTCGCGCGGCTTCTTGTAGGCGCCCACGTAGAACACCCGGAGCATGTGGCAGAACACCAGCACGACCATGGCGTTCGCGCCCCAGTAGTGCAGCCCGCGCAGGACCCAGCCGAGCGGCACCTGGGTCATGATCACCTGGATGCTGTGGTAGGCCGCGGTCGCGTTGCCGACGGCCGTCGTGGAGCCATTGTAGAACATCGCCAGGAGGATGCCGGTGATCGCCTGGTTGATGAACACGAAGGCCGTGGCCTCGCCCAGGTAGTCGAGGGGGTTGACGTAGCCCGGCACGTCGTGGTGGAAGAGGGCGTTGAAGATGACGGAGAGGGAGGCTCTCTCCTCCAGGAACGCGAGCGCTTTGTCCTTGGCGCTTGGCGGCAGGGCCCGGCTCCTCACGAAATGATCCCCCCGACCAGGACGCGCCCGTTATGGATGACGAGCTGGTGCCGGAACATCGGCCGCGGCGCGGGCCCGGCCACGTGCACGCCCTCGATCGTGAACTGGCTGCCGTGGCACGGGCATACGTAGCGCCCGGTGCCACCGATCGCGGGCACCCAGGAGACCGGACAGTTGAGGTGGCTGCAGTGGTTGTCGAGCGCGAGCATCTGGCTTTCCGACGGCGACGAGCCGCTGGAGAGGTTCACGACGAACACACCGTCCTGCACGCCGCCCGACTGGATAGCCTTGAGGGTCGGGCTCATGGAGGGGAAGACACTCACCGGCCCGACGTCCTGGAGCGGCGTGGTTGCCGACGAGAGGTTCGGGAACAGCAGGCGTAGGGCGAGCCCGGCGTAGCCCACGCCGATCACGCCGCCGACCGTGAGCGCCGTGTTCGTCAGGAAGCGGCGCCGACTCAGCCCCTCGTCGCCATCGCCCGCCGGCTCCTGCTCCTCGGCCTCCTCCGCCGAGGCCTGGGCGGCCTCGCCCGCGGCGGCCGCGTCATGAACGGGCACCGCCACAGCCGGCGCCGTCCGGGCGAGTCCCTCCGTCAAGGCCTCGTCCGGCGGCGGCGGCGTGTAGCGCCTCGCCTCCTCCGCCTCCCGCCGACAATGGGCGCAGATCTCCCCCTCGCCATCGAACGCTGCACCACAACGGGTGCAAGATTTCACAAGCCTTCGCTCCCTTCCCCCTAGCGGTGTGCAAACCCCGCGGGAGCGGCCTTCTGGCTCCCCGTTCCACGTTCTCCAACAATGTAAACATCCCCAAAATCCATGTCAAACGCGCTGCGACGGCCTGCGCGCGCCCTCATCGGACCTTACGAGGCCGGCTCAGCCAAGGCGGCCGGCGGGTCGCGCCGCAGCCAGACGGTGAACTCGGCGCCTCGCCCGTCGACACGGTTCGCCGCCTCGGCACGCCCGCCCAGGGCCTCCGCCCAGCGCTGCACGATGCTCAGGCCCAGGCCGGCGCCGCCGTCCCGGCGCCGGCCGCCGGCCGCCCCGCGGTAGAAGCGCTCGAACAGGTGCGGCAGGTCGTCGTCGGCGATGCCGCTGCCGCTGTCGAGCACTCGAAGGCGCGCCATGCCGGCGCTCTCGTCCGCGCGCACCGCCACGCTACCGTTCTCGGGCGTGTGGCGGGCCGCGTTCTCGACCAGGTTCGTGACGATCGTCTCGATCGCGTCAACCGTCGCCCACGCGGTGAGGCCGGGCGTCGCCGCCACCACCAGCTCGCGATCGCCCGTGAGGCTCTCCAGGCGGGGCCGCAGGTCCTCGAGCACCTTGCTGAGGTCCACGGCCCGGCCCTGCCGGCTGTCTCCCTCCTCAAGCCGTGCCAGGAGGAGCAGACCGCGCACGATGCGCGCCATCCGCTCCCCCTCTACGCGCAGGTCCCGCAGGGACCGCTCGAGCTCATCGCCGTCGCGTGACTCGCCTCGGAGCAGGAGGTCCAGGCGGCCGTTGAGGACCGTGAGCGGCGTGCGCAGGGAGTGCGAGGCGTCGGCCAGGAAGGCGCGCATGCGGCGCTGCTCGGCGCGCTCGCCCTCGAGGGCGGCGTCGATGCGCCGGACCATGTGGTCGAAGGCCACCGACAGGCGCGACACCTCGTCGTTACCCTCGGGGGCAGGGAGGCTCACATCCAGGTCGCCGCGGGCGATCTGATCGCTCGCGCGGGCCATGTCGTGAAGGGGGGCGAGAAAGCGGCCAAGGAGAAAGTAGATGGCCGCCGACGCCCCGATGAGCGCCAAAAGCCCCGCCAAAACGTCGAACCCGAGCTGTTGGCGCACGGTGAGATCGATCGGGGCGACCGGGGTCGTGAGTTCGAACAGGCCGACCACCTGACCAAACCTTGTCACCACCGGCTCCACAACGACGAGCTGCTGCTGCCTGCCTTCGCCGGTAAGCAGGCGGACCGGTCGAGGATTCTGGAGGAACTGCAGGTACTGCGCGGTCGGCAGGATGGGCGGTGCGAGGTTTCCGTACTCGCGCGAGATCGGAGCCTGGCTGTCGACCACCTGACCGAGGGCGTTGATGACCGCCGCACCGACCGTCGGCGAGGCCAGCGCCCGGGCGAGCCCCGCTCCCGGCAGGTCGACGTCTGCGGGAGCCACGTTGCTCGCCAGCGTGTTGTAGTCCACCGCCATCTGAAGCGCCGTCGAGGCGATGAGCTCACGTCGCAGGGCGATCGTGCGCACCGTCGAGACCATGCCGAGCGCGACCGCGAGGACCGCCGCCGTGACGAGCGACAGGCGCGCGGCCAGGGAGGGCGCCCGCCACAGCCGCTGCCAGAGCCCGGGCGCGCGCTCAGCCGTCGCCAAGGCGGTAGCCGACGCCGCGCACCGTCTGGATGAGGCGGCGCTCGCGATCCTGCAGCTTGTCGCGCAGGTAGCTCACGTACACCTCGACCACGCCGGCGTCGCCCACGTAGTCGTAGCCCCACACCGCGTTGAGCAGGGCGTCCTTCGAGAACACGCGGTGCGGGTGCTCCATGAAGTGCGCGAGGAGCTGGAACTCGGTGCGCGAGAGGGAGAGCACGCGACCGGCGCGCTCCACCCGGTAGGAGCGACGGTCCAAGACCACGTCCTCGAACGTGAGGACGTCGGTGTCGTCGCGCTGTCGCCGGCGCAGGTGGGCGCGCAGGCGCGCCGTGAGCTCCTCGAGGGCGAAGGGCTTGACCACGTAGTCGTCCGCGCCCTGGTCGAGCCCGACCACGCGGTCGCTGACGCCGTCACGCGCCGTGAGCATGACGATCACGACGTCAGAGCTGAGCGAGCGCATCTCGCGGCAGACGGAGAAGCCGTCCATGCCGGGCAGGCGCACGTCCAGGACCACCGCGTCGGGCAGCTGAACGCGAAAGCGGCGTAGCCCGCTCTCGCCGCTGTCCGCCTGGGCCACCTGATAGCCCGCGTAGGTCAGGCCGCTCGCCACGAGGTCGCGGATGCCGGCGTCGTCCTCGATCACGAGCACGCTGGCCGGTCCCTGGCCGCCCTCGGAGCGGCCGGCCGACCCGCCGACGCTCATGCCGGCCACTCGATGGCCAGGACGGCCGCGGCCAGGGCGTCGAACGCCCGGGCCTCCTCCGACTCGGGCGACGCGAGCACCGCCGGCCTGCCCTGGTCGCCCTGGGCGGAGAGCTGGGGCAGCACCGGCAGACGGCCGAGAAGCGGCACGCCGAGCTCGTCGGCCAGCATCTCCCCGCCGCTGCCGGCGAACACCTGCGTGCGCTCGCCGCAGTGCGGGCACGCGAAGTACGCCATGTTCTCGACCACCCCGGCCACCCGCTGGCCCGTGCGCGCGGCCATCGCGCTGACGCGCGCGGCGACGCTTACGGCAAGATCCTGGGGCGTCGTGACGAGCACGATCGCGCCCTTGGGCAGCTGGCCCTGCAGGCTGATGGCGACGTCCCCCGTGCCGGGCGGCGAGTCGACGACCAGATAGTCCGGCTCGCCCCACTGCACCTCGCCGAGGAACTGCCCGAGCAGCTTCGACAGCATCGGCCCGCGCCAGATCACGGGCTGGCGCTCCTCGACGAGCGAGCCCATCGACATGACCTTCATGCCCGACGCCTCGGGCGGGATGATGACGCCATCGGTGATCACCCGCGGCGCCTGTGTCAGGCCCACGAGGCGCGGGATGGAGAAGCCGTAGATGTCGGCGTCGAGGAGGCCCACGCTCTTGCCGCGCGCGGCGAGGGCAGCGCCGAGGTTGGCGGCCACGGTCGACTTGCCCACGCCACCCTTGCCGCTCGCGACGATGAGCACGCGCGTCTTCAGCTCCCCGGACGTGAAGGGCGAGGGCGGCACGGGCGCGCCGGCCGAGGCGGCGCCGCCCGCGCGTACCTTGGCGCC
>JAKASY010000084.1 GCA_021817625.1 Bacillota bacterium
GGGAAGAAGTTGGACGCCGGGAGCGTCAAGAGCCTGCCGGACCCAGTCCAGGCAGTCCTTGAAGATGCGGATGCGCCCCTTGCTTTCGAGCATGGCGACTTCCCACACCGAGATGGCGGAGATGTGCATTTCCCCTCCGGACGGCGACTCCTACATGACGGCAATCACGTTGGGGCCCAACTGGCGATTGTCGCCGTTCATGAGCCAGACCCACACGTGGGTGTCGAGCAGCAACTTGGACCGATCGCTCTCGCTCACGGTCTGTCCGCATCCCACGGTTCGTCGATCGGACGCGTAATGTCGCCCACGACGGTCACAGAGCCTTTTAGGTAGCCGAACAGTCGGACGGGTTTGGAGTCGTCCATAGGTACCAGCCTGGCCGTCGGCTTGCCGCGCTTGGTGATGATGATCTCGGAGCGCTTCTCCTTGACGAGGTCGATCAGTTGAAGGCACTGTGCCTTGAACCTGCCTGCCGGTATGTTCACGCGAACACCCCCACGACATGGTCATGCACTTGTGACCATTGTAGGTGCCGGCCCCCAAGAGTCAAGGACTTGCGCCGACAGCTTACCCGTAGGGGCTAGTGGTAGTGGCCAGGCCAATACGCCTCGAGCCAGGTAGGCGCAGCCCCGAGGGCCAGAAGGATCTGACCTACCGGATCGCGGGCCTCGTCAATCCCACCGTCGTCGTGCCGACCGGTGCCACGGTGTACGTCCAGTTCCTGAACGCGGACGACGACATTTACCACAACTGGGTCGTGACGCCAGCCCAGGCGCCGTTTGACTACATGGCGGGTATGGAGGCTCCGATCGCCTTCCCAGGCGGCGCGACGCCCATGCTCGCTCCGGCGACGGCCACGACGGCGCTGGCGGTGGACACGGCGTTTGTCGCCGTAGCGGCGGGACACTACACGTACGTGTGCCTGTTCCAGGGCCACGCGCAGAGCGGCATGTACGGGCAGTTCGTGGTGGGTGCCGCCTGAGCCGCCGGCGGTCCGCCACCTTCGCGACGAGTTCCCCATAGCTCGCGGCTACCGCGGAGCATGAAGCCTGGCGGTGGCCGCGAAGCGTTGGCTGCGTGCTGTGCGAGGACCGCCCAGCCTGAGGTCTGGGTGCCGAAAGTGGCGCGGGCGGTAAGACGAGCCGAGCTGGGCTCGGTCGCCCCGTACGGGGGAGGCGACGCGAGCACAGCCATAGCGCCTCATGACCGCGCCGCGTCCCCGTCGCCGGCCGCCCCCGTTCCGGTGCCCGGACGCCTGTGGCCGGGCGAAGGGGCTTACCCAAGCGGAGCTCCCGTTTGTCGCGATCGCCTCCGGGCGCCCCAAGAGCGGCCGGCGCGCTCCCCCGCCCATGCGGTACGCTCTCAGCATAGCGGGGTGACGCAATGCCCGAGCTGCCGGACGTGACGGTCTACGTGGAGCGCCTGAACGCCCTCGCCGTCGGGCAGACGCTAGAGCGCCTGCGGCTTGCGGACCCGTTCGTCCTGCGTTCGGTCGAGCCGCCGCCGCAGGCCTTCGTGGGGCGGTCCGTCAGGCAGGCGAGCCGGACCGGCAAGCGCATCGTGCTTGCCTACGACGGCGACCTGTTCATGGTGTTCCACCTGATGATCGCCGGCCGCCTGCACTGGCGCCCGCCGGGCGCCGCTCTCGGCGGCCGGAGCTCTCTCGCCGCCCTCGACTTCCCCACAGGCAGCCTGATCCTGACCGAGGAGGGCTCGAAGCGGCGCGCCTCCCTCCATCTCGTCGCCGGCGACGCTGCCCTGTTGGCGTTCGAGCGCGACGGCCTGGATCTCTTGACGGCGACACCCGACGCGCTGGGCCAGGTCCTCAGGCGGCGGAACCGCACGCTCAAGCGCGCCCTCACCGACCCGGACGTGATCGACGGTGTCGGCAACGCCTACTCGGACGAGATCCTGCACCGCGCGCGCCTGTCGCCGTTCCGCCAGACGGCCGCCATGACCGATGACGAGGTGCAAGCCCTGCTGGAGAGCGCTCGGGCGGTGCTCGACGAGTGGACCGAGCGCCTGCGCGCCGAGGCCGGACAGGGGTTTCCCGAGAAGGTCACCGCCTTTCGGCCCGAGATGGCCGTTCACGGCAAGTACGGCAAGCCGTGTCCCGTCTGCGGTGCGCCGGTGCAGCGCATCCGGTACGCCGACAACGAGGCCAACTACTGCGCCGCCTGCCAGACCGGTGGCCGCCTCCTCGCGGACCGGGCCCTGTCGCGTCTCCTGCACGAGGACTGGCCGCGCACCCTGGCGGAGCTGGAGGAGAGGCGCAGCCCCCGGCTGTGACCGCCCAAACGTCCTGCGGGCGGCGTGCCCCAGTGGCAGCGCCAGGCGCAAGGCGCTTGAGCCCGTGGTCTGGACCGGCCCGCGCCCTTCGATCCCGTCTCCCTAGCGGAGCGGCGCCGGTTCGTAGCGGGACGTCATCCAAGGCTCGAGGACGGGCCACGGATTGGGCATCGGGCCAACGGGCACCTCGAGCAGGGTCGGGGAGCCGTCGTCCAGAGCGGCGCGCAGGAGCGCCGCGAGAGCCTCGGGCGAATCGGCCCTCGCGCCGCGCACGCCGAACGCCTCGGCCAGGCGCACGTAGTCGGGGTTGACGAGCGCGCTGCCGATGACGCGTCCCTGGAACTGGGCCTCCTGGATGCGCCGGACGTTTCCGAACGCGCCGTCGTTGAACACGACCGTGACGAGCCCTATCTCGTGCTGACGTGCCGTGGCGAGCTCCTGCAGGCTCCAGCCGAAGCCCCCGTCGCCCGTTACGGACACCACGGCGCGGCGCGGGTTCGCCACCTTCGCGCCCAGGGCCGTGGGAAAGCCATAGCCGAGCGTTCCCTGGTAGCCGGGCGTGAGATAGGTGCGCGGGCCGTACACCGGGTAGGCGACGCGTGCCACGTAGCCGACTTGCGTGAGCTCGTCCACGACGATCGCGTCATCGGGGAGGCCTGCCCTCAGGGCCCGCAGCCAGCCTACCTGGGGCTCGAGGGCCTCCAGGCGCGACGCGCACCATGCCCGCACGGCCCCCGCCTCCGAAGTGCGCGAAGGCCGCTCGGGCTGCCCCTCCAGCCGCTGCAGAAGGCCACGCAGCGCCAGGAGCGCGTCGCCGTGCACGGCCACGTCCGGGCGGCGCACGCCTCCCAGGTCGCTCGCGTCGGCGTTCACCAGGATGAGCGAGCCGCGCGTCTCCACGGCCGCGCCACGGCCGCTGACGAAGCGGCTTCCGACGGCGAGGACGACGTCGGCCTCCGGCAGCACGCGCTGGCCGCCCAGCGCCGTGAGCGCGAGCGGGTGGCGGTCGGACAGCGCGCCGCGCCCGAACGTGCTCACCACGACCGGTGACTGCAGGCGGTCCGCGAGCGCGCCCAGCGCCTCGCTCGCGCCGGCCGTCACCACGCCGCCGCCGGCGTACACGACCGGGCGCTCGGCCTTGCGCAGCAGGGCCGCCGCCCGGTCGAGCGCGCCCGGGTCGGGCTCGAGGCGTCCCGAGCCGGGGTCGGGGTCCGGCTGCGGAAGCTCGACGTCGGCGCGCGCCCGCAGCACGTCGGGCGGCACCTCGAGCGCGGCGGGTCGGGGTCGGCCCGAGTGCATCTGGCGAAAGGCCTCATGCACCAGCGCTGGGATCTCGGCCGCGCCGCGTGCGCGCGCGTGCCACTTCGTGAGGGATTTTAGGAGCCCCGACTGGTCGGGGATCTCGTGCAGGAGGCCGAGGCCTTCGCCCAGGTGGGCGGATGGGATCTGGCCCGCGATGAGGAGCACCTGGGACGAGCAGCTGTAGGCCGTCGCAAGACCCGCGGCGGCGTTGAGCACGCCGGGGCCGGGCACCACCATGCAGACCCCCACGCGGCCGCTCGAGCGCGCGTAGCCGTCCGCCATGTAGGCGGCGGCCTGCTCGTGGCGGGTGACGATGTAGCGGATGCGGTCGCCCTGCTTGGCGAGGCCGTCCATGGCGTAGTCGAGCTGGACGCCCGGGATGCCGAACACGTGCTCCACGCCTTCACGCGCGAGCTGGGCGGCAAGCGCCTCTCCCCCCGTCATCTCCATGCCGTGGGCCTCCCTTCCGGCTTGTCGCGGCCAGGCACCGGCGGCTTCACGCCCGGGGCTCCTTGGCAACCAGCGTCAGCACGTCGTAGCGCAGGACGGGCTCGCCGCGCTGGTTGGTCACCTCCGCGTCCCAGCGCACCTCCCCGTAGTCGGCGTCGACCCTGGGCGTGATCTGCTTCGCCGTGAGCACCACCGATAGGGCATCCCCGGCGCGCACGGGCGAGAGGAAGCGCAGGCGCTCGACACCGTAGTTGGCGAGCACGGGACCCGGCTCGGGCGCTACGAACAGGCCGGCGGCAAACGACAGCACGAGGTAGCCGTGGGCGACGATGCCGCCGAACAGCGGGTTTCGCTTCGCCGCCTCCTGGTCCGTGTGGGCGTAGAACGTGTCGCCCGTGAACGCGGCGAAGTGCGCGATGTCCTCCTCCGTTACCACGCGCGGGCCGGCGCTCACGCTGTCGCCGACCCGCAGGTCCCGGAGCGACTTGCGAAACGGGTGCACGCCGCCGTCGCGCGGGGCCCCGGGCACCCAGCGGCCGGTGACCGCTGCAAGGAGGCGGGGACTCGACTGCACCGCGGTGCGCTGCATGTAGTGCAGCACGCCGCGAATGCCCCCCATCTCCTCCCCGCCGCCGGCGCGCCCTGGCCCGCCGTGCACGAGCACCGGAAGCGGGGAGCCATGGCCGGTGGACTCGCGCGCGTCCTCGCGGTCGAGCACGAGCAGCCGCCCGTGCCAGGGGGCAAGGCCGAGGGCCACGTCCCGGGCGAACGCCGCGTCCGCCGTGGCGATGGAGCCCGCCAGGCTGCCGCGCCCGCGCGCGGCAAGCTCGATCGCCTGGTCGACGGAGCCGTAGGGGATCAGCGTGCTCACCGGCCCGAACGCCTCGACCTCGTGCGGCTCGGGCCGGGAGACGTCCTCCACCTCGATGAGCAGGGGGGAGAGGAACGCGCCGCGGACGGGGTCCGCGTCGACGACCTGGGTGCGCTCGGGGTCGCCGAACACCAGCCGCCCGCCCTCGAGCAGGCGGCGCACGGCGTGGCGCACCTCCTCGCGCTGATCGAGACTGGCCAGCGCGCCCATGCGCACGCCATCGCTCGCGGGGTTGCCCACCGTCACACGTGACAGGCGCCCTGCCACGGCTTCGGCGGCGGCGCTCAGCAGCGCGGCGGGCACGAGGCCACGGCGGATGGCGGTGCACTTCTGCCCCGCCTTCACGGTCATCTCCGTCACGAGCTGGTCCACGTACAGGTCGAACTCGGGCGTGCCCGGGGTCGCGTCCGGGCCCAGGATGGACACGTTCAGGGAGTCGGCCTCGACGTTCAGGCGCACGGCGCCCTCCACGATCGCCGGGTGGACGCGCAGACGGCGTGCCGTGGCCGCCGAGCCCGTGAAGGCGACGACGTCCTGGGGCGTGAGATGGTCGAGGAGGTCCCCCGCGCTGCCGCACACGAGCTGAACCGAGCCCTCGGGTAGGATGCCGGACTCGACGATCATCGCCACCAGGCGGTGGGTCAGGTAGGCGGTCTGGCTCGCCGGCTTGATCAGGGTGGGCATGCCGGCGACGAACGCCGGTGCCAGCTTCTCGAGCGGCCCCCAGGCCGGGAAGTTGAAGGCGTTGATCTGGACGGCCACGCCGTGCAGGGGCGTGCACAGGTGCTGGCCCACGAACGTGCCGCCCTTGCTGAGGGGCTCGGGCTCGCCCTCCACGTACACGCGGTCGTTCGGCAGCTCACGCCGCGCCCGGCTCGAGTAGCTGAAGAGAACGCCGATGCCGCCGTCCACGTCGAACCTGGCGTCGGACAGCGTGGCACCGGTGCGTGCCGAGAGGGCGTAGAGCTCCTCGCGCCGCTCGAGCAGGTAGGCGGCCAGTGCCTTGAGCATCGCCGCCCGCTCGTGAAAGGTGAGGGCGCGCAGGGCCGGGCCCGCCACCTCGCGTCCGTAGGCCAGCGCCCCGGCCATGTCGATGCCGGCCGACGAGACGCGGGCCACCTCCTCGCCCGTGACCGCGTCACGCACGACCGCTCCCTCGTCCGCCGGCGTCACCCAGCGACCGCCCACGTAGCTCTGCAAAGCCGCCACCGCATCGCCCTCCCCGCACGCCGCCTGCGCCCCTCCGGGACGCCGCTGCTCGGCCGTTATGGTACCGCACGCGGACCGCCGCCGCCCCTGGCTGACCGGGGGGCGCCCGTTGACACGCTGAGCTGGTCGGCTAATAGTGAGCCATATGGCTAATCAAGTGGTGATCTGCACGTACCGTGTCCAGGCGCAGCACGAGGCCCGCTTCGTCGAGCTCCTCTGGCGGCACTGGCGGACGCTGCGGGAGCTCGAGCTGGTCGTCGAGGAAACGTCGGCGGTCTATCGCAGCGTGGACTCGCCCCCGACCTACGTGGACGTCTTCACCTGGGTCGAGGGCGGCTTCGACAGGGCGCACGAGCATCCCGACGTCCTCGCCGTGTGGGAGGCGATGGAGCCCCTCCTCGAAGAGCGAGGTGGCCTGCCGCGCTGGGACTTCCCGCACTACGAGCGCGTCGCGCTCGGTGCCTGACAAGCCGAGGGGCCTGCGCGACCTGGAGGACCTGGACGCCGTGTTCGGCGCCCTCGCCCACCACACGCGCCGCACCATTCTGGCCGTGCTCCAGGCCCGCGGCGGCGCCATGACCTCGGGCGAGATCGCCGCCCGCTTCGACTGCGCCTGGCCGACGACGTCGCGCCACCTGCGCGTCCTGCGGAAGGCCGGCCTGCTGCGGGTCTCGCTGCGTGGGCGCGAGCGCATCTACGCCGTCGACCGCGAGCGCCTCAAGGCCGTGGCCGGGGCGTGGATCGAGCGCTTTGCGCCCTGACCACGGGCCGGGTCGGAGTCGTCGGCGGGTCGCCGAGCGCCACGACGTGCTGGGCCCGCGTGAGGACGTGCGGCTGGGGTCGACGCCACCAGGAGAGCGCAGCCGAGGTGCGTGAGGCGATCCCACAAGAGGTGCTCGGTGCGGGTGGCGGTGCTGGGCGGGGCGGGTCGACGAGCTGGCCAGACGGTGCCCCTGCCAGGGCCGCGATCATGCGCTCGAAGCTCACCCCGGCCTCGCGGTACGACGCCACGAGGTAGCCGACGAAGCCCGTGAACCCCGCCACCTGCATCAGGTAGGTGGCGAACAGGGCGAAGTCGCCTACCGTGAAGGCGTGCGCGCGCATGGCCGCCGCTGCGGCTAGCATGACGAGCCCCGTACCGAGGTTGGCCACCTGCTGGAAGACGCCGTTCACCACGGCGTTCTGCGTGCCGTCCAGGACCACGGCGCGCCGTCGCACGGTCCCGAGCGCGTCGACGTGCGCGAGTGCCCGCGTGGTTGCGCCCGCGCCCT
>JAKASY010000085.1 GCA_021817625.1 Bacillota bacterium
GCTGCCGCCGGCCACCGCTTCACCTCGGAGACCGACACCGAGGTCCTCGTGCACCTCGTCGAGGACGAGATGGCCGCCGGAGCGGGGCTCGCCGAGGCACTGCGCCGGACCCTGTCGTCGGTGCGCGGGGCGTTCGGGGTGGTGGCGATCTCGCTCGACGAGCCCGATGTCCTCGCGGCCGGCCGCCGCTCGGTGCCACTCCTCGTCGGAGTCGGCGAGTCCAACGCCTTCGCGATCGCCGCCCGGCTGGGCATGGACTCCGCCGTGCTGGACGTCGCGCGCCGCCACCTGACGCCAGAGGAGCGGCGCATGGAGGACCTCCTCCAGAGCGTCGGCGAGATGCGCCGCGCGCTCGCCGCCGAGGAGGAAGAGGTGCGAGCGCTGCGCCGTGACGCCGAAGCCATGCGCGAGCGGGCGGACGCGGCGGAGCGGGAGGCATCGGCGTCACGCTCGCGCCAACTTGCGGAGGCGCAGGAGCGAGCGCGCGAGATCGTGCGCAAGGCCAAGCGCGAGACCGATGCCGCGATCGTCGCGCTGCGCGCGGCCCAGGCCGGGCAGCGCGACCCGGAGGCGGCGATCGAGGCGGCGCGTGAGGCGCTGCGGGCGGCTCGGCCCGGGCCCGAGGCGGAGGAGCTCGCGTCCGGGGCCGATGGCGCGCCGCTCACGCGCGTCGTGGTCGGCCAGGGCGTGGTCCTGCGTCGCCTTGGACAGGCCGCCGTCGTGCTCGCCGAGCCGGACGCGGACGGCAAGGTTCTCGTGCAGGCGGGCGTTGTGCGGCTGCGGGTCGACCTCGAGGACCTGGCCTCGGCGCCCGCCGGCAAGGCGCCGCCCGCCCCCCAGCCGCCGCGGGCTTCCCGTGCCGGCCAAGCGGCGGGCGGGGACGCGACTCGCCGTGCCCAGGCTGCCGCGCCCGAGCTGGACCTAAGGGGCATGCGGGCCGACGAGGCCCTCGCCACGCTCGACAAGTGGCTCGACGACGCCCTTCTGGCGGGCCTCGCCGAGGGCCGCGTGATCCACGGCAAGGGTACGGGCGCGCTCCGGCAGGCGGTCACCGAGCTTCTCTCGCAGAGGCCCTATGTTGTCGGCTTCCGTCTGGGCGGCAGCGGCGAGGGCGGCGACGGGGTGACCGTCGTGCGCCTGACGCCCGACGGCTGAGCGTATGAGGCCACGCCGCGGAGGCACAATCCCTCACAGAGGCGGGCGAGGGAGGCGCAGAGGTGGAGTACGGCTGCTGCGGTGCTGACGGGGAGCGCGGCTGCGTGTGCGAAAGCGGGTGCGACTGCGCGTGCAGCGACTGCACGTGCAGTCCCTGAAGCGGGCCGCTGGTCGAGCAAGGGGGCGCGGCAGCCGCGCCCCCTTGCTCGCGCTCCTCGCGCCGAGACCGATCGTCGGCCGGCCGGCGCGCTACCCGCCGGCGACCGCTGCCGCGCTTGCCACGCCGTCGGCATCGAGCGCGACGACGTAGTAGGTGCCGGTCGCCGGCAGGCTGCCGCCCAGTGGCAGCGCGACCGGCCGGCCCGTGTAGGGCGCCATGGCCAGGGCGCCCGAGAGAGCTCCGGAGCCTATGGGCGGGACGTCGCCTGACGGGCCGGCGCGAAACACGAGGAAGCCAACCGGGGGATCGCCGCCCGGTCGCGCTGTGATCTCGAGCGCGGGTCCGCCCACCGCGGCGGCCACCCGCACGACGGGCGCGAGGACGTTCGCGACGGGAACCGTCACGCCGACCGCCACCGACGCCGGCTGGCCCGCGTTCGGGCGCACCCCCAAGCCCACAGTGACGTTGCCGGTCGAGCCGCCTGCCTTGAACCGTGCCGCGTACCTGCCGTGCGGCCGGGTGCCCAGCGGCTGCGTCGCGACGCCCAGGATGTCTGAGCCCGGCGCGGCCGCCATCACGCTGCCCGGGTTGGGCCGCGCGAGCACGCCGTTGTCGTCCGTCACTCGCGTGAGGACCTTGAATGGCGCGCCGGCAAGGAGCCCCGGTGGAGCGGCCACCTGAACGGTGCCAGAGTAGTAGTCGAGGTCGATCGGCGTGGCCGTGAGCACATAGCGGCCGGGGCGGTCGTTCGTGTACGTGATGGCCTCGCCCCGGTCGCCGGCCGTGAGCATCAAGGCGCCGCCGGGGTTCGCGGGCGAGAACGAGAAGCGGCCGCCTGCGCCTGAGTCGCCCGGCTTTACAAGGACTACGCTCGGCGACGCGACCGGCACCCCCTTGGCAATGACCGCGCTCACGGTGACGGGCACGGGCTTGCCGGCCGTGGCGGCCGTGATGACCAGGGGATGCGCCGCGTCGATCCGGACCGCCTTGGCGAACACGGCGTAGCTGGCGACCGGACCCGGCATGAGCGGCGGCAGCTGGGGCTCTAGCCCCGTCGGCAGGTACGCGGCCGTGCTGCCCGGCGTGACGGCCTGCGAAATTGTCCCGCTCCAGATGACGGCCATGCCGGGCGCACAGGGGGTCGTGAGGAACGTGGCGTTGGACAGATGGTACGTCCACGCGGCGCCCGGCTGCCAGCCAATCCAACGGTTGGCGCACACGTCATGCGACCAGATGGGCGTGGCGCTCAGATCGGCGGGGAAGAGCTCGAGCTTGTCCGGCGCCTGCTCCGCCCCGTTCGGCAGGCTGCAGGCTGTGCGCACCGACGGGCACTCGGTGGCCAGCGCCACGACCCCGAACGGCCCCGCCGCGAGCGGCGTGAGGAGCTTGCCGGGCTGGGCGATCCGACCGACGACCCGGTCGCCTCGCGTGTCCCAGACGGCAAGGTAGGGGAACGGGCTGACCGAAGAGCTGATTGCCGAGCCGGCGACCACGAGGGGCCCGGCCCCCGCGATGGTGTCGTACTCCGGCACGGGCAGCGTCCAAAGGGTAGAGACGCCTCCACGGCCAACGCGCACGAGGGACGTGCAGTTGCGGGAGCGCAGAAGGACCTCGCCGGTGGCGACGACGCTTAGCTGGTCGTAGCTGGCCCCGAGTCGGAACGGCCCCTCGATGCGGCCGGATGCCGCCACCCGGAACAGGGTGTCGCCGGACACCACGTACGCGGCGTGGCCGTCAGCGGCCATGTCCGCGCCGAAGACCGGCGTGGCTAGGGTCACCCGCCGGCGCACCCGGCCGCCGGGCGTGATCAGCGTCACGGTGGGCCGCTTGGCGCGCGACCAGCCCGGCCAGTCGGTGCGGAGAAGGACGACCAGGCTGCCGGCCACGGCCAGCTGGTACGATACGTTCCAGCCGCCTGCCCGCATCCAGGTGTCCCGATGCGTCGCGAGGTCCCCCACCAGCAGCTGCCCGCCCGTCTGAAGGGCGAGCACGCGAGGCCCGGCGGCCAGGTTGCCGGGCCCCGACACCCGGATCCGCCATAGGACCTGGCCGCCCGGCGCGATCTCCTGCACCATGTAGCTCGCGTAGGCGTATGGCCCCGGCTCGCTGGGTGCCGCCCTGGGAATCGCGAGTTGAGCCACCGTGTCGCCGTTCGGCAGGAAGATGGCCTGAGCCTGGTTGGTGGCGGCGAGCAGCGGCTGCGCAAACGCCCGGCCGTAGCTGGTGACGGGCACCAAGGACGGCTCGCACGCCGCGCGCACGGCGCCGATGTCCGAGGCGGAGCTCGTGGGTCCCGCAGTCCAGGCCGCCGCCCCCGGTGCGCCTGCAATTGCGCACGCCGGCGGGGCACCAAGGGCGTTCGCCCGTACCGGAGCCGCCAGCCACGCGTAGCCGACCGTCATTGCCATGGCGGCATAGGCCGCCAGGCGTGCGAGCGAGCGCAAGTCCCATACCCCCAGCTACGGTCAGGGCCGACCGGCTACCGACCCTGTTCGGACCGGGCCGGCCCCATGCGGGGGTCAGGGGTGCGGGGGCGACGGTGCCGGGGGGATGCCCGGCCATCAGCGCACCGCTACGCGTCGTAAGGCGTCGTCCTAGTCTAGTGGCCCCGCCCGTGAGACGGCCCCTTGGGCGGGCCCGGGCCCGCCGGCTGGCCGGCCGGTGCGGCGACGACCGTGATCCCGCCCGTCCCCAGGCCGCCGACGAGCTCGAACGGGTCCTGACCCGGCGTCTGCGGTGTGAAGGTGACGGTCGTGGCCTGGCTCGGCAGGACGGTAACCTCCAGGCCGAGGCCCACGTCAGAGAACACGTACGGCTGGGGATCGCCGTTCTGGATCAGGAGCGCTACGGGGCTACCGGCCGCGACCGTGAGCTGGGACGGGCTCGGCACGCCGCCCTGGATGGAGATCGTCACCTGCTGGCTCGCTGCCGTCGCGGGCGGCCCCTGGCCGTTGCCGTTGCCGTTGCCATTGCCCGGTCCCCGTGTCGGCGGCGCGCTCCGGCCGCTCCCGCACACGAGCGTCGGCGGCCAGAGCACATGGTCGGCGGGCAGGGGCGCCCCGGGCAGCAGGTCCGTCGGCTTCTTCAGGAACAGCTGGTGCGTCGGGGGTAGCGGACAGCCCGGAGTCCACAGGCGGTGTGCGTCGCCGCGGACCACCGTGTCCACCACCCAGGCGTTCGAGATGGTCGTCGGCTGCGTGCCGGCGATGTAGTAGCCGGTGGCGATGTCCTGGGCGGGGGTGATCGGGCTCGGAAGGAGGCCGCTCTTCGTGTCCACGCGCGCGGCGACGATGCCCGGTGGGCGCACGAAGTTCTTCACGGGCACGCCGGTCAGGCTCTGGACCATGGCGTCTCGCCAAATGGGTGCGGCATAGGTCGCACCGTACACCCCGGGCTGAGGCGTCGGCGTCGGGTAGCCCTCCCAGGCGCAGCCGACCAGCTGCGGCACGAAGCCGCAGAACCAGCCCTCCGTACCGTTCGAGGTGGTACCGGTCTTGCCGGCGGCCGGGCGGCCGATGTCGGCCACGCCGTACGCGGTGGCGCCGGGGTGGAGGATGACCTGCTCCATGATCTTCGTCATCACGTAGTCCACCTGTGGCGTCAGGCGCTGGCTCGCGCGCACGGGGTCCTGATAGATGACCTGACCGTTCGGGGCGACGACCTTCGTGACCAGCCGGGCGACGGGGCGCACACCGTTGTTCGCGAACGTGGCGTAGGCGTTGGCCATCTCGAGGGGGGTCACGCCGACCGTCTCGCCGCCGATGGCAAGCGAGGTGTTCGTCCTGTCGAGCGGGGAGAGCGGCAGCCCGAACTGGTGCACCGCCGTGTCCCAGGCGGAGGCGATGGTGACGCGCGGGCTGAGGGCGAGGCGCACGCTGGCGTTGTTGTCGGAGATCGCCAGGGCGTACTCGAGCGGGATGGCGCCGACGTAGACGTGGTTGTCGTTCTGCGGCCACCAGCCGCCGTTGTGCTTGATGAACGGCGCGTCCTCGAGGATCGTGAAGGGCGTGTCGCGATGCTCGATGGCGTCGGTATACTCGGCCAGGGGCTTGATCGCCGAGCCGGTCTGGAACTGACCTTGGATGGCCAGATTCTCCACGGTGAGGTAGCCGGGCGGGTGCACGCGGCCCCCGACGATCGCGAGCACGTCGCCCGTGACGGGGTCCATCATCACCATCGCCGCCTGCGGCCCGCTCGGCGGCGCGGCGAGCCTGTCCATCACGGCCGCCACGGCGTTGGTGGCGGCGTTCTGGACCTTGGGCGAGAGCGTCGTGTAGATCCTCAGGTCGCCCGAGAACAGCTGGTTCGAGGTGATGCCCTTCTGCTCGAGGTCGGCGATCACGGCGTCGACGAACCAAGGGTCGGGGTAGGTGGCCGCCGCGGACGCGCCGGGCGCAAGCTCGAGCGGGAGCTTCTCGGTCTGGGCCGCCAGGGCGGGCGAGATGTCGCCGACCGCCGCCATGCGGCCCAGGACCTCGTTGCGGCGCTGGAGCGCGGCCTTGGGGTTCACCACGGGGTCGAAGTAGGACGGAGCCTCGGGCAGGCCGGCGAGGAGGGCGCACTGCGCGAGGTTGAGCTGGGAGACCGGCTTGCTGAAGTAGATCTCGCTTGCCGCTCCGACCCCGACGGCGCCCTGGCCGAGGTAGATGCGGTTCAGGTACATGTCGAGGATCTGGTCCTTCGTGTAGGTGCGGTCGAGCGAGATGCCGAGCAGGATCTCCTTCACCTTGTAGGAGACGCTGCCGTTGTCGTGCAGGAAGAGCATCTTGCCGAGCTGCTCCGAGATCGTCGAGGCGCCCTGGAGGTTGCCGTGGCCGGTGAGGTCGTAGAGACCTGCGCGCACGATGCCCTTCAGGTCGAAGCCCGGATTCGTATAAAAGGAAGCGTCTTCCGTGGCGATGACCGCGTTGCGCAGGTCGAGGGGGATCTGGCTCAGCGGCACGGGCACAGCGTTCGACTCGCTGTGCAGCTGCGTGATCTCCTGACCGCTCAGGTCGTAGAGGGTGGAGCCCGCGCTCACCGGCGGAATGTGGGTGACCGGGGGCAGGGTGGCCAGCGTGTGGCCGACCAGCACGACGCCCAGGACGAGCACGACGAGAAGGCCGGCTCCGGCCAGGGTGAGCCCAAAGCGCAGGGGGTGGATGCGGCGCCGCATGGCGCGTCGCTGACGCCTTGTCTCGCGGCGGCTCTCGGGCAAGACGTGGCCTCCTCGCTCGGCGCTTGGAGAAACATCGGCATTATAGCAATGCGCCGGCGACCGCCCTGGAACCCGTGCGTGACGCACCTTCTCATTCGACCCGCTCCGCCCTGCTGTGGCCGCCGCACGCCGGGCCACAGCGGACCCTCGCGCGGCCGACGCCGCGGTCGCGGCGGGCGGGCGCGCGCGCCTTTCCGGCCGGGCGCGCCCTGTGGTAGCATTGCAAACTATGGAAGAGACTGCGCGCGCTGCCTCCTCTCCGCTCGCCATCCTGCGCTCGGGCACCGTCGAGATCCTCCAAGAGGAGGAGCTGGCCGAGCGCCTGGAGGCCTCGCAGGCGCGCGGCGTGCCGCTCAAGGTGAAGCTCGGCGTGGACCCGAGCCGGCCCGACCTGCACATCGGGCACGGCGTCGTCCTGCGCAAGCTGCGGCAGTTCCAGGACCTGGGCCACCAGGTGGTGCTGGTCATTGGCGACTTCACCGGTCGGGTTGGCGACCCGTCGGGCCGGACCAGTGCCCGTCCGCAGCTGAGCGAGGAGGAGGTGGACCATAACGCCGCCACCTACCTCGCCCAGGTTGGCCGCGTCCTCGACCCCGAGAGGACCGAGATCCGGCGCAACAGCGAGTGGCTGACGCCGCTGGACCTGGGCCGACTGATCCGCCTCATGAGTACCTTCACGGTGGCCCGCATGCTCGAGCGCGAGGACTTCGCGCGCCGCTTCCAGGACGAGCGGCCGATCCACCTGCACGAGTTCGCCTATCCCCTCATGCAGGGCTACGACTCCGTCGCCCTGAACTCCGACGTGGAGCTCGGCGGCATGGACCAGAAGTTCAACCTCATCGCTGCCCGCCACGTGCAGCGC
>JAKASY010000086.1 GCA_021817625.1 Bacillota bacterium
CGATCTACGATGAAGCACACCACGTGGAACGACGGCACGCCGTTCACCGCGGCCGACGTCTTCGCCACCTGGAAGCTCATCACGAGCCCGGGATTCGTCGCGGCGTCCACCGTAGGTTGGAGCGACGTCAAGGCGATCACCTACTCCAAGGCAGACCCGTACACGTTCACGGTCCAGCTCAAGCAGCCGTTCCCGGCCCTCGTGGCCGACTGCTTCGCGACCGACTACCCGGGCATCGTGCCGGCCGCCGTGTTCGGCCCCGGCAAGCTCATGGGCAAGGCCGCGAACAGCGCCGCCTTCGACCACAACCCGACGATCACGAACGGCCCGTTCGAGTTCAAGTCCTGGACGCCGGGCGTGGCGATCACGGTCGTGCCCAACCCCGACTGGTTCGGCCCCAAGCCCAAGGCCAAGGAGATCGTGTTCCAGGTCATCCCGAACGACAACACGCTCCTCGCCGACGCCCAGAGCCACTCGATCAACGTCTACTACTTCGACTCCATCACCCAGGTGAAGCAGCTCCAGGCGATCAAGGGCGCCACGGTGCACTTCACCACGCAGCCAGCGTGGGAGGGCATCGAGCTCAACCTTAAGAACCCGTTCCTGGCCAACGTGAAGGTGCGCCAGGCCCTTCAGATGGCGATCGACACGCAGGCGCTGATCACCAAGGTGTGGCAGGGACACGCGCTGCCGGCGCCGGCCGACCAGCCGCCGGACAGCTACGCCCACAACCCGAGCCTGAAGGTCTACCCCTTCAACCTCGCCAAGGCGAAGGCGATCCTGCTCTCGCAGGGCTTCAAGATGGGCTCGAACGGCTACCTGGAGAAGGGCGGCAAGGAGTTCTCGCTCGTCTACTCGACGACGTCGCAGAACCCGTGGCGCGCCCTTGACCAGGAGCTCATCCAGTACTGGTTCAAGCAGATCGGCGTCAAGGTCACGCTCAAGGACTACCCGGCCAACGCCTATTTCGGCACGGTCCTGCCGTCCGAGAAGGGCTGGGACATGGGCGAGTTCGAGTTCGCCGAGGGCTACGACCCCCTGGCGGGCATGCAGCCGATGTACGGCACGGGCGGCGTGAACAACTACGGCAGCTTCTCCAACCCGGCTCTTGACAAGCTGTTCGCCAAGGCCGGCGTCGCCACGAGCCACCACAAGGAGCAGCTGCTCCTGCAGGCGGCCGAGGCGATCATCCACAACCAGCTGCCGCAGCTCTTCCTGTACAGCCCGCAGGAGATCGACACGTCGATCAACATGACGGGCTACATCCCGAACCCGTACATGATCGACACCTGGAACTGCTGGCAGTGGCAGACGACGGGATAGAGCACGCTCCACACTCGCATGGGGACGGCCACTGGCTGCCCCCATGCTCGTTCTTGCACGCGCGCACTCGCCCATGGTCCCTGTTTCGCGCCTGACGAAATTCGGTGCTCTTGGGCGAACCACGTCGTGGAGGTGGGATCATGACCTACCCGCGCAGAGACAGCGAGGAGCGGCAGCCGCGCGTCGTCGGCGCCGCACCTGGCAGTGCTGGCGCGTCCCCCGAGCGCTCGGGTGCGCAGGCAGGCACCCACGAGGAAGACCGGCGCTATGTGGCGCCGGGCCAGCCCGTGGAGATTCGCATCGTGCAGGAGCGACCGACCGACACGGGTACGCGGCCAGCCGCCCGCGACCGTCATGCGGGCGCGCGCTGGTTCTGGCGCATCGCCGCGGTCGTGGGGCTTCTAGCGGTGGTCTTCTTCGGCTTGGAGATGCTCGCCAGCCTTCATCAGCATACCGTGGGGCAGGCGGCGCCGACCACGGCCATCAACCGCCAGACGGGCGTGCTGCAGGGCATCGACCAGCAGCTGGCCGCTGACCGCACCGCCATCCGGAGCCTCGTCGCGGCAGTGGGCCCAGCGGTCGCCGCCCTGCGCCGGATGGCCGGCGGCTAGAGCAGGCTCGTTGCGTTGAAGGGCAGCCCTGGCGCGCGGCGAACGATGCGCTATGGGCGATCACGCGGCACGTGCGGCAGGGACGCCGTACGCGCGTCTGTTCTGGGATCTCGACGGCACGCTCACGGACCCGAGGGAGGGCATCGTGCGCTCAGCCGCGGCGGCCCTCGCGCGCCTGGGCGGCAGCGTCGATCCCGCGCTCCTCGACCGCTTCATCGGGCCGCCGCTCGCGCGCTCCTTTCGCACCTACGGCGGCCTGGACGCCGACGAGGCGGCGCTCGCCGTCCGCTACTATCGGGAACGCTACGAAGCGGTCGGCTGGCGGGAGAATCGGCTCGTGCCCGGGATCGACGCACTGCTCGCGGACCTTGGCCGCGCCGGGGTCCGGATGGCCGTCGCCACTGTGAAGCCCCGACCGACGGCCGAGCGCATCCTCGCGATGTTCGGCCTCTTGAGCTACTTCGAGCGCGTGCACGCCCCCGAGGTGGCGGAGATCGGCATGGACAAGGGCGAGGTGCTCGGGCGCGCCGTCGGTGGCCGCATCTGGCCGGGCCCGGGCCGCGCGGCGATGATCGGCGACCACGAGGACGACATGCGCGCGGCCCGTCACTGGGGACTGGCCGGCATCGCGGTGCTCTATGGCTACGGGGACCGGCAGGCGCTCATGGACGCGTCCCCTGTCGCGACGGCCGCCGACGTCGCGGCGCTGCGGGCGCTGCTCACTCCGTAGGGCGGGGAAGGACGGCAGGGGAGCGCGGGTCGGCCTGGAATATGCATCCTTGCATGGACGGTGGCGCTCTTCGGCGGGCGCACGGGGGTGGTCGACGGTGGAGCGGGTAGCGGGGGCGAGGCGGGTGGCCGTGATCGGCGTGCCGATGGACCTCGGCGCCGATCGACGGGGCGTGGACATGGGTCCGAGCGCCATCCGCTACGCGGGTCTGCGGGCGGAGCTGGCGCGCCTCGGCGTCGAGGCGGAGGATCTGGGGAACATCGCCGTGCCGACGCCGGAGAGCCGACCGCGGCCGACCGAGCACCTCAAGTACGTGGATGAGATCGCGGCCGCGTGCCGGGAGCTCAAGCGCTCCGTCGCCCAGGTCGTCGCGGACGGCGCGTTTCCCCTCGTGCTCGGGGGCGACCACGCGATCGCGATCGGCACGATCGCCGGCGCGGCGACCGCCGGAGCGCCGGTCGGCGTGATCTGGGTGGACGCCCACGGCGACTTCAACACCGCCGACACCTCGCCGAGCGGCAACATCCACGGCATGCCCTTCGCCGTGTCGTGCGGCATCGGCGACCCGCGCCTCCTGGACGCCCGCGACGGGGCGCCGATCGCGGATCCCGGGCGCGCCGTGCTCGTGGGAGCGCGCACGATCGACGCTGGCGAGAAGGCGCTCATCCGGGAGGCGGGCGTCACGGTGTTCACGATGACGGACATCGACAAGGAGGGCATGCGTACGATCATGGAGCGCGCCCTCGGGATCGCCGCGAGCGGTGGCGCGCGCGTGCACATCTCCTTCGACCTCGACGCCATCGACCCCACCTGGGCGCCGGGCGTCGGCACGCCCTATCCCGGCGGCCTGACCTACCGCGAGGCGCACCTGGCGATGGAGATGGCCTACGAGAGCGCTCGGGTGGCCTCGGCGGAGTTCGTCGAGGTGAACCCGATCCTGGACCGCGAGAACCGCACGGCCGCCATGGCCGTCGGCCTGATCGGCTCGCTCCTGGGCCGGCGCATCCTCTAGCGACGGCCATGCCGCAGCGCAGCCGCTCCCGTTTTGCGGCCATGGTCGAGCTCCTGCCCACGACCGACGTGGTCGCCGATGTCGGCGCGGGGGACCTCGACCTGGCGCGCCTTCTCCTCGCCTGCGGGCGGGCGGGCCGGGTCATCGCCATCGAGCGCGCGGCCGGAGCGCACGCCCGAGCCGCCCGTCGCGCGGCGGCCGACGGTCGCATCGAGCTGCGCCTCGGCGACGGCCTCGAGCCCGTGCAGCCCCGCGAGGCGGGCGCGGCGGTCATTGCCGGCCTCGGCGGGCGGGCGATCGCCCGGGTGCTCAGGCGGGCCGCCGAACCTGGCCGGGGCTACGTTCCGCCCGTGGTCCTGGCAGCGCCCAACGCCGACGAGATGGCGGCCCTGAGCGCGCTCGCCGCGGCCGGGCTCACGCTGGTGGCGGACCGCCTCGTGGCGGAGGGGGCGCGGATTCGCCCGATCTTCCTCGCCATGCGCCGGCCGTCCGCGGAAGGCCGCCCGGACGGACGTGGCGAAGTGCTCGCTCCCGACGCCCGCGAGTGCGCAAACGACGCGGACGCGCTGCGCGCGGCATACGCGGCGGAGCGCGTCACGGCGTGGCGGCGGGCGCTCGCCGGCAGCGAGGGAGAGCGCGCGCAGGCGCTCCGGGAGGCGATCGCGCGGCTGGAGGCGAGGCTGTGAAGGACGACCTGCGCGTCGCGGAGGTCGCGGCGATCCTGGAGGCGCTGGCGCCGCGTGAGCTCGCGGAGGCCTGGGACCACGTCGGCCTGCAGGTCGGCGACGCCGGCCAGGTCGTGCGGCGCATTCTCGTCACGCTGGAGATGACGGACGACATCGCGCGCGACCTGGAGGCCGGAACGCTCGTCGTGAGCCACCATCCGCTCGTCTTCCGCGCGCTCGAGGTCGTCCGCTCCGACCGGCCCACGGGTCGCCATGTTGCGGCGCTGCTTCAGGGCGGGGCGTCGCTCATCGCATGCCACACGAACTGGGACAAGGCGCCGGGCGGCACCGATGACGCGCTGGCGGCCGCGATCGGCCTCGTGGGGTTCGTGCCCTTGGTCCGGGCGGAGAGGCCGCTCTACCGGCTGTCGGTGATCGTGCCCGAGGAAAGCCTGGACGACGTGCGCGAGGCCATGGCGGCGGCCGGCGCGGGCGAATCCGAGCGCTACCGGCGGGCCTCCTTCAGCGTGCACGGCGAGAGCACGTTCGAGCCGCTTCCCGGGGCGCACCCCGCCCACGGGGCGGTCGGCTCCCTCGCCGTGCGGGGCGAGCACCGCCTGGAGATGGTCGTAGCCGGTGAGCGCCTTATGGCCGCCAGGCGGGCCATGCTCGCCGTGCACCCCTATGAGGAGCCGGCCTACGGCGTGGACCGCCTCGTCGGCGGCACCGCGTTCGGCGGCCTTGGCCGGATCGGCGACTGGCCGGGAGAGGCGGATGCGGAGGACCTGGCGCGGGCGGTGGCGCACGCCCTGACGGCACCGGGCGTGCGCCTTGGCGGTGCGCGCGGGCGCCGCGTGCGGCGGGTGGCGAGCGTGGGCGGCTCCGGCCGCTCGCTCTTGACGGCAGCGGCGGACGCCGGCGCCGACGCGATCGTGACGGCGGACATCGGCCATCACGACGCCCGCCTTGCCGAGGAGCTCGGGATCGTCGTGGTCGACGCCGGGCACCGCGAGACGGAGACGCCGGGCGTGCGGGCGCTGGCGCGGGTGCTTGGTCGGCGGCTTTCGGACGCCGGCCACGCGGTGGAGCTCGACGTGGCCGAGGTGGCGCCGGCGCTTCGCGCGCCGGCACCGGCGCAGGAGGGTTAGAGGTGCGCGTTCGCATCGAGACCGACGGGGCATCACGCGGCAATCCCGGCGAGGCGGCGGGCGCGGCCGTGCTCTACGACGAGCAGGGTCGGCAGCTTGCGCGCGTGGGACGCTACCTTGGGCGCACGACGAACAACGTCGCCGAGTATACGGGCCTCATCGCCGGCCTCGAGGTCGCGGCTGAGCTCGGCGCGACGGAGCTCGAGGTGCGTGCCGACAGCGAGCTCATGGTGCGCCAGCTGAGCGGCGTCTACCGTGTGAAGAATCCGGGCTTGCAGACGCTGTACCTCGAGGTCGTGCGGCGCCTTGCAAAGTTTGCGAGCTATCGCATCGTGCACGTGCCGCGCGAGCGCAATCGGGCCGCGGATCGCGCGGCGAACGAAGCGGTCGACCGCAAGGCGTCGTTTCTCGAGCGCGCGGACGCGTAGAAGCGCGCACGCCGCACTGGGCGGCTTGGTGCGCGTGGCCCGCGGTGGTAGACTGGCTGGGCGAGTCGGACAGGCGGTTGCGGGCGCATCGCGCTCGAGGAAAGTCCGGGCTGCGTAGGGCAGGGTGCTGGGTAACGCCCAGTGGGGGCGACCTCAAGGAAAGTGCCACAGAAACAAACCGCCGCCTCGGCGGCAAGGGTGCAACGGCGGTGTAAGAGACCACCGGGGGCCGGGCGACCGGCCCGCCAGGCAAACCCCACCCGCAGCAAGACCCAATAGGGGAGGCATGACGCGGCCCGCCGACCTCCCGGGTGTGGTCGCTTGAGGCGTTCGGCAACGAATGCCCCAGATAGATGACCGCCCATGACAGAACCCGGCTTACGGCCGACTCGCGCCCTTTTGACCGTCGCACGGCGACCTGGTCGCGGTGCGGCGGCTTGCGTTTTGGTGCCCGGTGGCAGAAGGCACGTTCGCCGGTGCGTGCGACACGCGCAAGCAGGGCCCGGACGGGCCCTGCCGACGACGTGTGCAGAGGTGGCGCAGGCGCCGGGGCTTTAGTTGTCCGTGCTCGTGCCGTCGCGACCTTCGCTCTCCGGGCCGCTTGAGTGCTCGAGACCCTTCAGCGCGCTCGTGAGGCGGGCCGGGCTCACCTTCAGGGCGGTCGCGAGGTCGGCCTGGTACGCCGCCTGGGTGGCGGGGTGCCGGGCGGCAACTGCGCGCATGGCGGCGAGCACGCCCTGCTCGGTGAAGCCGCTGCCCAGGGCCTTCGCGAGCCGGAGGGCGTTGGCCGTGTCCGGCGTCTCACGGTCGAGGCTGATGTGTAGCGTCTTTGAGGTGTTGGTCGCGTGCTTGGCGGGCGTCGCGGCGAAGGCGGACGCGCTTGCCATCACCGTGAGGGCGGTCAGGGCGGCGGGCACCGCGAGCAGGCGGCTGCGGGTCATCGGCTGTCCTCCTCGGGGAGCTGGATCGGGACGCGCCCAGGATGCGCCGGCCGGCTGAGAGGAGCCTTGGCGTTTGACCAGCCGTGGGTGGGAATCGGGTGAGACCTCCGTGAACGCGCCCAGCCGTCCGGGGCGTAGCGCCCGACGCGCAAGAACGCGGCCCGGCGGTCACCGAGCCGACCGGGAATCCTTAGCCGCGAGGAGGTGTCCACTTGACGAGACGACGAGCACGCCAGCCACGTGATCGGGCCGAGTCGGCGGGCGGCAAGGCGCCGGCGACGCTGCGCAACCGCCCCTACGACGCCGCCGGCGACCTTCCCGGCGCACAGCTCAACGACCCGGACGAGACGGCCGCAAGCGGCTTCATCGAACAGCGCCTGCCGCCGCTGCGGCGCGGCCGCGGCCCAGGGTAGGCCGGCCCGGGGTTACGCGCCGGTCGGGAGCGCGGTAGGCTAGGGGCACGACGAGCCCAGACATTCTGCGGCCGCTGCGGCCCGGTCGGACGGGG
>JAKASY010000087.1 GCA_021817625.1 Bacillota bacterium
GCAAGCCCGCGCCGGCGATGGCCGGGGTGGGTCGAGTTGGCGAGGACGTGGGCGCCGTGACCGTCCGCGACACGCTCGAAACCGTAGTAGGCGGCGAGGTCGCGACTGCCTGCGGGATGGGCGGCCAGGTACGTCACGTCGCGCCGGAGGTACTGGCCGGCCAAGACCGGGAGCGCGATCGGCTCCGGGAACACCATCCGCTCCAGCGCCACGACCTGCGACAGGTCCGCGACGCCCATGCGGCTCAACACGTACGCGCCATGCCGCACGGCCAGCGTGGATCGCCGCGCACTCGCCATGGACCATCGCCCCCCGCTCGCGACCTGTCGCGTTGAGCGTATGCCGCCCGCCGCTGTCCCTTCACGACGGCGTACGGTGGCCGCGCACCGCCGCAAGCGGCGTGCCATAGCCTGTCATGAAGCCTGGCGGTGACCGCCGGGCCCAACCGGGACAGCTTGTGCCAGGAGGCGCCATATCGCCGGCGCGCGCTCGAAAGGACACGCGGTAGCGCGTGCGCCGTCGCCGGGAAGGCGCGGACGCCGCGAAGGCGGTGAGGCGCCCTGGCGCGCCAGGCCCTCCCGGAAAGTCCCGGTGCCCCTGCCACGGCGACGCGGCGCTGCCGCGGGCCACCAGCGCCCGTCGGCCGCCGCCGACTACCGCCCGCTCGAACGACTTGCGGCAGACGAGAAGACCACGGTCAAGCCGGGACCGGCGGGCGGCGGCGCTGCGCCCAGACGCGGCCATTGCCGGGACGGCGGCACGGCCCGTGGGGCGCGCGGGTCGCGCGAGACACGAGCGAAAAGGGATGTGATCGGCCATGGACCGCTTGGGGGCACGGCTGGAGTCGCGGTCGCTGGTCAAGTTCATCCTCGGGCTGACCAACTTCGACCTCGCGGAGATCGGCTTCCTCACGCGGGTGTACACGCTGGCCGGCGTCGACGTCATCGACATCGCGGCGGACGTCGGCACCGTCGTAGCCACGCGCGGCGCGATCGCCGCGGTCCGCGACGAGGTCGCGGCCGCTCCGGACACGCCCGCCGTCATGGTGTCGGTCGCTCTGGCACACGATCCCCACATCGATGGGGTGCGCCTGGATCCCGAGCACCTGGCCGCCGTGGCGCCCGCCACACCCTCGCAGCTCGCCGCGGTCGTGGCGGCGTGCTTGGCCGAGGGGGCCGAGATGGTGGAGGTGCACGCCAGCGACAGCGACGACGCCGCCCTGGTGGCGGCACTCGAGGCGGTGAGCCCCGTCCTGGGCGACCGCTACCTCTCGGTGTGCCTCGGGACGCAGGGGCTGCGCTCTCCCCAGGACGCCATCCGCCAGGCGCGGCTGGCCCGGGCCATCCATGGGCCGCACACGATGATCCAGGCGGAGGGGCTGGCCGCCGCCGGACGGGCGCACCCGTCGAGCAGCCTGCAGGGCCTGGCTCTGGCGCAGGCCCTTCTCGCGCACACGCCGACCTACGTCCTGGTGGCCGGCGCGGCCAACCACTGGACGCGCAGCCTGGCAGACGTCCTGGGCGTCGCGGTGCACGGCGTGGCGTCCGGCACGTACGCGCGCGGCCTCGTGAAGGGCATGCAGGCGAGCGATCCGCACGGGGACGAGTGGGAGCCCGTGGCTGCGGTCGCCCGCGCCTTCGTCGGCCAGCTCAGGGGAGGTGGCGCCCGTGACGTTTAGCGACTCGCTGGCCGCGCTGTCGGCCGGGCGCCCGGGCTACGTGCCGCCCGGGGACGACGTGGTGAAGCTCAACCAGAACGAGTGCCCATACACGTTTGCTCCCGACGAGTGGGAGTCTTTGCTCGCCGCGCTGCGCGCCGTGCCGCTGAACCGCTATCCCGATCCCGGGCACTGCGCCGTGGAGGGCGCCATCGCTGAGCGCTCGGGGCTGCCACCGGAAATGGCCCTCGCCGGAAACGGCGCCAACGAGCTGATCGAACTGCTCATCCGGTCCACCTGCAACCCGGGCGACGAGGTCCTCACGGTCGCGCCCACCTACCACCTGTACGACCGCTTTTGCGCGATGAACCGCGCCCGCCTCGTGAAGGTCCCCTGGGGGCCCGACTTCGAGTTTCCCCGCCTCGAGGTGCTCGGGGCCGTATCGCCGCGCACGAGACTCATCCTGCTCTGCCGCCCGAACAACCCCACCGGCCACCTCTATGCGCTCGAGGAGGTGTGGGCCGTGGCGCAGGCCTTCGGCGGCCTCGTGGCCGTCGACGAGGCCTATCACGACTTCGCGGGCGACACGCTCACACCGTACCTGCGCACCGCGGAGAACATGGTCGTGGTGCGCACGCTGTCCAAGGCGTACGGGGCGGCGGGGCTGCGCTTCGGCTACCTCCTGGCGGCGGCGGAGGTCGCGGGAGTGGTGCGCCGCCTGCAGATGCCGTACGGCCTGGGCGCGCTCACGCAGGCGGCTGCCCTCTTCCTCCTGACGCACCCGGAGATCATGGAGCGCCAGCGCCTCCAGATCCTGGCGGGGCGGGAGGACCTGACCCGACGCCTGGAGGGCGTCGCCGGCCTGACGCTCTTCCCCTCCAGCGCGAACTTCGTCCTCGTCCGGACGGCGTCGTCCGCCGACGCCCTCGACCGCCACCTGCGCGGTCGGCACATCGTGGTGCGAAATCTGCGGTGGGACGACCGCTACCTGCGCGTGTCCGTGGGCACGCCGGAAGACCACGCCCACCTGGTGGACGCCATCGAGGAGTTTCAGCGCTCGGGCGCCTGCGCCTCATAGCGCGGCGCGGCGCGGGCCACCGCTTCGGTCGGGACGGTCGGCGCGAGCGTGTCAGGCGCCGGACCAGCGGGCGGCGAGGCCGATAGGACCCGCGCGGAAGAGCCCCCTCGGCCAGCGGCGAAAGTCCTCCGCGATCGTCGGCCGAAAGCCCATGTGGTCCGCCACGTCGCGCTCCGGGTCGATGCCGGGCGCCGCCTCGACGAGGGAAAGGCCGTCGGGCGTGAGGCGGAAGGTCGCGCGGTCCGTCACGTACCACACCTCCGCGCCGCGGCGCAGCGCCTCCCGGGCGGAGAAGGTGCGCTCCGCGAGGCGCGGGACGAACTTCATGACGCTGCCTTCCGCCTCCACGATGAGCCCGGTGTCGGGGGCCGGGCGGAGGGAGACGCGCGTGCCGCCCGTCGTCAGCGTGGTGGCGAACACGAGGCGCGGGGCCGACGCGGTGATGTCGATGAAGCCGCCGGGGCCCGGCATGGACCGGCCAAAGCGGTGCACGACGGTGTTGCCCTCGGCGTCCACCTCGGCCGCGCCCAGGACCGCCCAGTTCAGCTGGCGGGCATGGTAGAGGGTGAAGGTGTCAGGCGACGTGAGCAGATAGCGAGGCCCGACCGAGGCGCCGAAGGCAGCGCCCGCCGTCGGCCGGCCACCGATCGGCCCGTGCTCGACGGACAGGAGCACCGCGTCCGCCACGCCCTCTTCGGCCAGGACGTCGCCGACCAGGGTGGGAATGCCGTACCCGAGGTTGATGAGCTGGCCGGGGCCGAGAAGAAGGGCGATGCGGCGCGCCATGACCTTGCGGACGCTCAGGGGCGCCGGAGACGCAGGGGGCTCCACCGCCCACTCCCCCGTGACGCGGGCGTCGTAGTCGCTCGCCGCGCCCTCCTCCCCGCCCGACTGGGGCAGGACGGCGTCGACGAGGAAGCCCGGCACGTCGACGCGTGTGGCCGCGAGCGAGCCCCGCCGTACCAGGTATCGCACCTCGGCCAGGACGCGGCCGCCGCGCGCGCGGGCGGCCATCGCCATGTCCAGTGCCGCCTGGCGGATGGGCTCGCCCCGAAGGCTCAGGTTGCCGTCGCGGTCCGCGGCCGAGGCCTTGAGGATCGCCACGTCGACCGGCGGGCTGCGGTAGAAGAGATAGGGCTCGCCGTCGACACTCAGGCGCTCCACCCAGGTCTGGGTGGGCGCCGCCTCATTGAAGGCGCTGCCGCCGCCCGTGCCGGGGTCGAGGAAGGTGTCGAGGCCGACCCGGGTCAGAAGCCCCGGCTGGCCGGCGGCGGCGGCGCGCAGGAGCTGGAAGCCGACGCCCATGGGCAGGCAGTGCGCCTCGATCCGGCCCTGCTCGACCAGGTCCGCCATGCCGTGGAGGTCCCAGACGCGGAAGGCGCTCGTGATCACGGTCCGCACCAGGCCCGGATGGGCGAGGTGGTCGACGCCGCTGCCGGTCCGCGTGCCCGGAAGCGCCGGATAGTAGAGGGAAAGGTCGCGCGGATGGCCAGCCTGGAGGTAGGCGCGCTCGATGCCGGACAGGATGGTCTCCGCCACGAGCTGGCGGCCGTTGCCCGACATCGTGAGCATGGCGCCGTCCGGGATCAGGGAGGCCGCCTCCTGGGGTCGGTCGGGATCAAGAATCCGCATCCGTCGTGCCCCCTTCATCCCCGGATGCGGCCGGCAGTCCCTCCTTCTGGAGGCGGCGGCGGAGGACAAGCGCCAGGGCCTCGGTCGTGCCCTCCACGACTTCGAGCGTCTTGGCGTCGCCCCAGCGCGCGGCCGCCTTCGTGCCTTGGAGGAGGCCGCGGCCGCCCAGCACCTGCGCGCCGAGACGGGCCGCCTGCACCGCGGCGTCGGTGGCCTCCCACTTGGCCAGCGCCGCCCACGGTCCGAGAGGCAGGCCGCGGTCCGCCGCCTCGGCCGCCTGCGTGGTCGCGAGATGGGCGCGGCCGTATAGGCGCCAGACGGCGACCACCTCATCGGCCACCGCCTGGTGCGCAATGAGCGGCTCGCCGAAGGTGTGGCGCTGCCGCGCGTAGGCGTCCGCGTCCTGCCAGGCGCCGCGGCACAGGCCGCTTGCCAGCGCGGCCACGGCCACGCGGCCGCGGTCGAAGGCCGTGAGGGCGAGGCGCAGCCCCTCGCCGACGGCGCCCAGCCGACTCTCGTCCGGGAGGACGACCCCGCTCAGGCGGAGGTCGTGAACGCCCACGCGGCGCCAGCCGATCGTCGCGCGCGAGCGCTCGACGGTGAGCCCTGGCGCGGCCGTGGGCACGAGGAACGCCGTGTGTCGGTCCGCCGCCGGACCCCGCGCGAGGACGATGGTCAGGCGCCACAGGTCGTGCCCAGTGTTGCTGATGAACGCCTTCTCGCCGTCGAGCCGCCAGGTGCCGCCGGGCAGTTGGCCGCACGTCGTGCGAACCGCCGCGACGTCCGTCCCGGCCCCGGGCTCGGTGACCGCGACCGCGGCAAGGCCGTCGCCGGCCAGGAGCGGGGCCAGCGCCGCTTCGCGCTGCTGAGCCGTGGCACACTGTGCCAGAAGCGCGTTCGCGCTGTACATGCCCATCACGATCGCGGCGAGGGACCCGTCGACCGCCGCCATCTCCTCCAGGACCGCCGCGAGCCCGCGCACACCCAGGCCCTCGCCGCCGAGCGCCGCATCGAAGGGGACGCGCTGCACGCCCAAGGCCAGCAGGCGGCGCACCGCGTCAAGCGGGTAGGCGTCGTCGGCCCCGGCCGGGAGCGTGGCCATCACGGCCCGCACGCGCGAGCGCCACCGCTTAAGAGAGGCCGCTTCTTCCATGGCACGACCGCCCCTTCGTAACGGGATCGGCTACGGAAGGGGCCGCAGGGCGCAGGCCATCCTCGTCCGGTAGGGTATGGCAGGGGTGTGCCGGAGGTTCGGGCGTGGGGCGGCCGAGGGAGAGCGCGGCTGTCCGAGCGCACCACTCTCAGCCCACTGGGACGTGGCTCGCTCGACCGCGCCGTACGCGGCCGCCGCGACCTCGGACGGCAGCGGGTCGAGCGGATCGCGCAGGTCGCGTAGGTCGGTCAGGCGATGCCCGCCCAGCCGTCCGACGCCGTTGCAGCCCACATCGTGTCCACCGTGACGGGCGGGGGTGAGGGTGGCGAAAGCGGCCCCGCGAGCTCCCCGCTCCAGGCGCGGTCGACGAGGCGGAAGGGCGGAACGCGGTCGAGAGCGGCCGGGGTTGGCCCGTTTGGGAGCACCACGCCGTCCGCGAGATAGAACGGAGTGTCCGCCAGCATGCTGGTGGAAAACACGGCTCTACCGCTCCCGAGCGAGAGGACGACCGCCGTTGTGGTGGCGCTCTGCGTGGCCCAGGGCCACACGATGTCGTGGCCGTCCGCGACGTAGCCCGGTGCGCACGTGCCTTCCGGCGTGCTCGCGGTCTGCCATAGGAGTTTCCCGTCGTATCCGATGAAGGCAAGGCTGTACGTTTGGTAGTGGGTCGCCCCCTGCCCGTTCGCGTGAATGACGTCGAGGAGAATGCCCTGCGGGAAGGGGCGACTCTCGTCGATGGTGTCGCTCCCCGTGAGATGCGGTAGCGGGGTTTTGCCCAGCACCTGGCCCGATGTGGAAAGCGAGACCAGCACAGGCGAGGCCGTTCCGGATGAAAACTGGATGAACTCACGGCTGTGGCCGGACCATGCAAGTGAGCCGATCTTGTGCGGATACGGTATGCCGTAGTGCCAGACCGTCCGGCCGGTGACGGTCGATACGGCGTCGAGCGCAACGGGCTGCGCGCCGTTGGGACCGAAGCCCTGGTCGTACCCGACGAACACCGCTTCGTTGGAGGACAGCATGACCGCGGGGTCGCCGATCTGGACGAAGTGAGGGATGGGCATACGAACCAAGGTGGGCGGCGTCGGACCCGACACGGGGACCCAGTGGTTAGGGGTCGCAAGCGCCGTGGCCATCAGCGAGGACGGCGCCGCGGCCGCGATGCTGGTGGCGCTACGTGCGAGGGCTACCACTCCCGAAGGCGTGAACATGAGGACGGCGCTCCCGAGAGCGAGAGTCTTCCGCATGCGTGACCCTGATGGTGACATTTGGCCTGGTCTTTCTGGCGGAGTTGGGCGACAGAGCGCAACTGCCGTTTTCACCAAGAAAGGTGGAGCGGCCGCGTGCTTGGAAACGGCCAAAGTCGAGAACCGGGCGCCGACCTCTTCGAGGATCAGCGCCCGGTCGGTCTGTTTGTCTCACGTATCATGAGCGTTTCCTTGTCTGTATGTCTCGCTGGCCGTGGGCGGCGACACCATCGGTGCGCACCCGGCGGTGCCCCTGCGGATAGGGGAGGCGTCAGGACGCCCGCCGGCGGCCCGACCGCCGTATGGGGACCTTGAAGAGGCCCCCCTACGATTTCGCGGGCGATCGGTGCGCCAAACGGCCACTGCCCCGCGTCACGAGCCGGGTTTGGGGCCCAGGCTCCCGGGGCGCGAAGCAGATCGCCGGGCCGCGACCCGGTCGAGCCGGGGTGTCACGCGGTCCAGCGACGGTTGGAAGGCATCTGAGACTAGAGGACTGTTGGCGGCGGCATTGGCTGGGGCGGGAACGGCGGCTCGGGCGGGCATCGCCTGACCGACCTACG
>JAKASY010000088.1 GCA_021817625.1 Bacillota bacterium
CGGAGCCGCCGCGGCCCAGGGTTGTCGTCTCGGCCCGGCTGCGGCCCTGAAAGCCGGCGACGACCACCACCCGTCCGCGCTCGAGCTCCCGTAGGATGCGGCGCGTATCAACGCGCAGGATGCTCGCGCGACGGTGGCGCGAGTCGGTGTGGATGCCCGCCTGTGCGCCCGTGAGGGAGACCGCCGGAACGCCCAGGTCCGCGAGGGCCATGGCCAGGAGGGCGATCGAGACCTGCTCGCCGGTGGCGAGGAGCATGTCCATCTCGCGCGGCGAGGGGTTTCGCGCCACCTTGGCGGCAAGGTCGAGCAGGGCGTCCGTGCTGTCGCCGAGGGCCGACACGACGACCACCACGTGGCAGTCGGACCCAAGGCTTTGGCGCACGCGCGCCGCGACGCGGCGCACCCGGTCCGCGTCGGCGACGGAGCTGCCGCCGTACTTCTGAACGATGATGCGGGACATCGCGGGCTCCTTTCGCGCCCCGCCGCTACGCGGGCCGGAAGTGGGCGAGGCGCGCGGCTAGTCGAGGACGCAGGCGCCGTGCCGAGGCGCGCTGCCAACGAGCGCGTGCGGCCGGCCTGTCCGTCCATTTTGACATGGACTCGAGGAAGTTCGCATCCTGTCGGCGCTTGCACCTACGCGGAGCCGGCCCGACATCCGCCCTGGAGCGTGAATGGCGAGCGACGTCCGCCCCGCGGATGCAGTTGGTCCCTGTGGCGTCCCGGGCACGGCATCCTGCCGTGACGATGGGAAGGAGCGCCAGGTCCGTATGGCGAACGCACGTTCGGGAAGGGCTCGTATCCCCGCTTAGGCGGGCCGGTGGTTGCCGGCCGGCGGCGCGCGCGGCGCGGTGATACACTAAAGGGACGGCGGCCGCTAGGGCCGCGGCGGAAGGGAGCGGACCTTGGCCAGCGATCGACTCGTGGTGCGGGGGGCGCGCCAGCACAATCTGAAGAACATCGACCTCGAGCTGCCGCGCGACCGGTTGATCGTGATGACGGGCCTCTCGGGGAGCGGCAAGAGCTCGCTCGCCTTCGACACGATCTTCGCCGAGGGCCAGCGACGCTACGTTGAGTCGCTGTCCTCCTACGCGCGCCAGTTCCTTGGCCAGATGGACAAGCCGGACGTGGACGCGATCGAGGGCCTCTCGCCTGCGATCTCCATTGACCAGAAGTCGACCTCCCACAACCCGCGCTCCACGGTCGGCACGGTGACGGAGGTGCACGACTACCTGCGCCTCCTCTACGCGCGCATCGGCGTGCCACACTGCCCGAGCTGCGGCGACCCGATCCGGGGCCAGAGCCTCGACGAGATGGTCGACCGTGTGCTCGCCCTGGCGCTCGGCACGCGCCTTGTGGTCCTCGCGCCACTCGTGCGCGCGCGCAAGGGCGAGCACCAGAAGGTGCTGCAGGACATCGTCCGCCAGGGCTTCGTCCGGGCCCGCGTGGACGGCGAGGTGGTCGACCTTAGCGAGGAGATCCCCGCCCTCGACCTGCGCCGGGCGCACACGATCGAGGCGGTCGTGGACCGCATCGTCCTGCGCGACGAGGCGCGCTCGCGCGTGGCGGACTCGCTCGAGGCGGCGCTTCTCCTGGGCGAGGGCGTGGCGGTGGTGCAGGTGGTGGACGGCGAGGAGATCATCCTCTCCCAGAAGCTCGCCTGCCCACGTTGCGGCATCGCCCTGCAGGAGCTCACGCCGCGCTCGTTCTCGTTCAACGCCCCCGCAGGCGCCTGCCCGGAGTGCACGGGCCTGGGACAGCGCATGGTCTTCGACCCGGCGCTCATCATGCCGGATCCGAGCCTGAGCCTGCACCAGGGCGCGATCCGGCCCTGGATCGACTCGAAGTACTACGCCGACCTCCTCGAGATGGTGGCCGCGCGCTACGGCTTCTCGACGCGCGTGCCGGTGCGCGACCTCAGCCCGGAGGCCATGCGCATCGTGCTCGATGGAGCGCCCGACCGCTACCCCTACCGCTTCGAGGAGCGAGGCGGCCGCACGCGCGATGAGGAGGTGCGCTATCACGGCGTCCTGAACGTGCTCGAGCGCAAGCGCAAAGAGGCCTGGACCGACAGCCAGCGCGAGGAGATCGAGGGCTACATGTCGCCTCGCCTGTGCGCCGCCTGTCAGGGCAGGCGCCTGCGTCCTGAGATCCTGGCGGTGACGGTCGACGGCGCGTCCATCGCCGACGTGAGCGGCCGCTCGGTGGCCCAGGCCCTCGCCGGCATCGACGCCCTCAGCCTGAGCGCGCGCGAGCAGGCGATCGTCGGCCAGGTGCTGCGGGAGATCCGCGCCCGCCTGCGCTTTCTCGCGGACGTTGGCCTCGACTACCTCACGCTCGACCGCTCGGCCGCCACGCTGTCGGGCGGGGAGGCCCAGCGCATCCGCCTGGCCACCCAGATCGGCAGCGGCCTCACCGGCGTCCTGTACATCCTGGACGAGCCCTCGATCGGCCTGCACGCCCGCGACAACGCCCGCCTCATCGCTACCCTGCGCCAGCTGCGCGACCTGGGAAACACCCTGATCGTGGTCGAGCACGACGAGGAGACGATGCGCAGCGCCGACCACCTCGTGGACGTGGGCCCCGGTGCGGGCGCCCACGGCGGGCGCATCGTCGCCCAGGGCACGCCGCAGGAGGTGGCCCAATGCCCCGACTCCCTCACGGGGCAGTACCTCTCCGGCCGGCGGTCGATCGCGGTGCCGCCCTTGCGCCGTCCCCTCGACGGCCGCTACGTCGAGGTCGTCGGGGCGCGCGAGCACAACCTCAAGGACCTGACGGTGCGTCTGCCGCTCGGCGTGTTCGTGTGCGTCACCGGCGTCTCCGGCTCGGGCAAGTCGACCCTCGTGAACGACATCCTGTACCCGGTCCTGGCGCGCAGCCTGAATGGCGCGCGCACGCGGCCGGGCGCCCACGACAGCGTGCGGGGCATCGGCCACCTGGACAAGGCGATCGACATCGACCAGGCGCCGATCGGCCGCACGCCCCGCTCCAACCCCGCCACGTACACCGGGGTGTTCGACCGCATCCGCGAGGTGTTCGCGGAGACCACCGAGGCCAAGACCCGCGGCTACACGCCGGGGCGGTTCTCGTTCAACGTCAAGGGCGGCCGCTGCGAGGCCTGCCGCGGCGACGGCATCCTCAAGATCGAGATGCACTTCCTGCCGGACGTCTACGTGCCGTGCGAGGTCTGCCACGGCCGCCGCTACAACCGGGAGACGCTCGAGGTGCGCTTCCGCGGCAAGAGCATCGCCGAGGTGCTCGCCCTCACGGTGGACGAGGCGCTGGAGCTGTTCAAGAACCAGCCGCGCATCGAGCGCATCCTGGCCACGCTGCGCGACGTCGGCCTCGGCTACATCACGCTGGGACAGCCGGCCACCACGCTCTCGGGCGGCGAGGCCCAGCGCATCAAGCTTGCGTCCGAGCTCTCCCGGCGCAGCACGGGGCGCACCCTCTACGTCCTCGACGAGCCCACCACGGGCCTGCACTTCGAGGACACGGCCCGCCTGCTCGAGGTCCTTCAGGAGCTCGTCGACCGCGGCAACACGGTGATCGTGATCGAGCACAACCTGGACGTCGTGAAGTGCGCGGACTACATCATCGACCTGGGGCCCGAGGGCGGCGACGGCGGCGGCCGCCTCGTGGCGGAGGGGACGCCCGAGGAGATCGCGCGCCATCCGCGCTCGCACCTGGCGCCGTTCCTGGCCAGGGCGCTCGCCCGCAGCGAGGCGGCTGCCGCCGCGGTGAGCGCCTAGCGCCGGCGCCGCCCGCCGCCGAAAGGGGGGAGGGACATGGGGCCGGGCGACCTGCCGGATCTGCCGCGCGAGAGCGGTTGCTACATCTTCCGCGCCGCCGACGGCCAGGTCCTGTACGTCGGCAAGGCGCGCTCGCTGCGCGCGCGCGTGCGCACCTACTTCCAGGACCCGGGGCGCCTTACGGTCAAGACGGCCACGATGGTGGCCAAGGCCGCGCACCTCGAGGTCATCACCACCCAGAGCGAGGTCGAGGCCCTCCTCCTTGAGAACACGCTTATCAAGCGCCACCGGCCGCGCTACAACATCCTCCTGCGCGACGACAAGACCTATCCGTACCTGAAAATCACGAACGAGACGTTTCCTCGTCTCCTCCTCGTGCGGCGCGTGAAGGCCGACGGTGGCCGCTACTTCGGCCCCTACGCCAGCGCCGGCGCGGTGCGCGACACGCTGCGGCTCCTGCGCAGGGTGTTCCCCATGCGCACCTGCACCCCGCACAGGTTCCGCACCGCCCTGAGGCCCTGCCTCGAGTACCACATCCACCGCTGCCCCGGCCCGTGCGTCGGGCTCATCAGCGCCCAGGCATACGGCGAGCTCGTGGAGGGCGTGCGCCAGTTCCTCGAGGGCAGGAGCGACGAGGTGCGCCGCCGCCTCGGCGCCCAGATGGCGGAGGCCGCGGACAACCTGGAGTTCGAGCGGGCGGCGGAGCTGCGCGACCTCCTGCGCGCGGTGGAGCGCCTGTCCGAGCGCCAGGAGGTCGTGCGCCTGAGCGGCGCCGACGAGGACTACCTGGGCCTGGCGCGGCGCGGTCGCACGGCGGCGGTGAGCGTGCTGCAGGTGCGCGCCGGAAAGCTCGTGGGGCGCGAGACCTACTTCCTGACGGCCGACGGCGACGCCGACGACGCGGCGGTGCTCGGCGCCTTCCTCGTCCAGTACTACCCGATGGCCTCCTCCTGGCCGAAGGAGGTCTGCCTGGGCACCGTGGCGTTCGAGGAGGGCCAGGACCTCGCGCACCTGTTCGCCCAGGGCATGCCGGGCGACGGGCGGCGCACCCGCCTGCATGTGCCGCGGCGGGGCGAGAAGGTGCGCCTGCTCGCGCTCGCGGGCGACAACGCCCGCTGGGCCCTGGAGGAGGAGCGCCTGCGCGAGAGCCGCGCCGGCGCGCCCCTGGACGAGCTCCAGGCCGCGCTCGGGCTGAGCGAGCGGCCGCGGCGGATCGAGGGCTACGACATCTCGAACTTTCAGGGCACCGACTCGGTCTCGTCGATGGTCGTATTCGTCGACGGCCGGCCGGCCAAGTCGGAGTACCGCCACTTCCGCATCAAGACCGTGGTGGGGGCCGACGACTTCGCCTCCCACGCCGAGACCATGGGGCGCCGCCTCGCCCGCTACCGTGAGGAGCGCAAGGCTGTGGACGAGGGCAGGCTCAAGCCCGAGGACGCCAAGTTCCTGCGCCTGCCTGACCTCATCCTGATCGACGGCGGCAAGGGCCAGCTCTCCGCCGTGCGCAAGGTGATGCACGAGATGGGCATGGCGCACATCCCGACCTTCGGTCTCGCCAAGGAGGAGGAGCTCCTGTTCCGCGAGGGCCAGAGCGAGCCGATCCGCCTGGCGCGCGACAGCGCGGGGCTGCGCCTGCTTCAGGCGGTGCGCGACGAGTCGCACCGCTTCGCCATCACGCACCATCGCCAGCTGCGCGCTGGGCGCACGCTCACCTCACGCCTCCTGGCGGTGCCGGGCATGGGCCGGGTCCGCACCCGCCGGCTCCTCTCCGCCTTGGGCTCGCTTGACGCGGTGGCGCAGGCCGACGTTCCCGCCCTGGTCGCGGCCGGCCTGCCGGCCCCCGTGGCCGAGCGCGTGCACGCCGCGCTTCAGACCGAGGCGGCGCCGCCGCCGGCGCCGCCGGCGCGCCGCCGCCGGCGGCCGAGGCGGGGAACGCCCGCCCGCGCGGCGAACCCCCTGCCTCGAGGGGCGCCCGAGCGCCGGGCGGCCCGAGATTCCGCCCCCGGGGGGAACGGCACGTGATGGGCCTCGTGGTGACTTGGCTTGTGCGCGCGGCCGCGATCCTGGTCGTGAGCTACATCGGCATCGGCATATCTGTGAACGGCATTGGCGCGGCAATCGTCGCCGCGGTCGTCCTGAGCCTCGTCGACCTGATCGTGAAGCCCATCCTCACCATGCTCACGCTGCCGGTGACGGTGGTCACCTTCGGGCTGTTCATGTTCGTCATCAACGGCATCATGCTCCTGATCGTGGGCGCCCTCGTGCCGGGGTTCACCGTGCGCGGCATCCTTGCGGCGATTGTCGGCTCGATCCTGATCGGCATCGTCGGCACCGCCATCCAGGCCCTTGTGCGCATGATCTGAGCGTTGCGGCAGAACCGCGGCGTCCTGGGAGGTGGACGGGCTGAGCCGCCGCTACGGCGGGACCGAGGACGAGGAGGCGGCCGAGCGCGGGCATGTGCGGCCACGTGTCGTGATGGTCACGGGCCTGTCCGGCGCGGGCAAGAGCCTGGCGATCAAAAGCCTCGAGGACCTCGGCTTCTACTGTGTGGACAACCTTCCGGCCGACCTCATCGGCGCGTTCGCGGACCTGGGCTCGGCCGCCGGCCGGCGCCGCCTCGCCGCCGTGAGCGACGCGCGCGCCGGTCAGGTGACGGGCCTGGCCGACGCCCTCGACCGCCTCGAGGAGCGCGGCATTCCGTACCTCCTCCTGTTCCTCGAAGCGCGCGAGGACGTGCTCGTGCAGCGCTACAAGGAGAGCCGCCGCCGCCACCCGATGGCGCCGGAGGGGCGCGTGCTCGACGGCATCCGCCAGGAGCGCGAGCTCCTGGCCGAGCTCAGGGGGCGCGCCCACCGCATCATCGACACGACGAACCTGGGACCCGCCGGCCTGCGGCGCGAGCTCGCCGGCCTGTTCGCGGGCGACTCCGACACGCCGGCGCTCGTCGTCACGCTCACCTCGTTCGGCTTCAAGCACGGGCTGCCGTCGGACGCCGACCTGGTGTTCGACGTGCGCTTCCTGCCCAATCCGCACTACGAGACCGACCTTGCGCCGCTTCCCGGCACCGACCGGCGTGTCTCGTCCTTCGTCCTGTCGCAGCCGGAGACACGCGCGCTCCTCGCCCACCTGGAGCCGTTCCTCGCCTATCTCCTGCCGCGCTTCGTCGACGAGGGCAAGGAGCAGCTGATGATCGCCGTGGGCTGCACCGGCGGCCAGCACCGGTCGGTGGCGCTGACCGAGCACCTGGCCACCTTCCTGCGGGAGAGCGGCTACCCGGTCGCCGTCCAGCACCGGGACCTGCGCCGCGACAGGGCGCATGGCGAGTAGCGGCGGGGGCGGCCGGGCGCGCCGCCTTCTCGGGTGGCTCTCGCCGGGCTTCGGCTTCAAGCGGCACGTGGCCGTCCTCGCCCTCGGCGCGTTCGTCGGGGCGCTCGGCCTGAGCGAGGTGCTGCGCCGGCTGCACAGCCACTTCCTCCAGGCCCTGAGCGGCGGCCTGGCCGCCACATCGGAC
>JAKASY010000089.1 GCA_021817625.1 Bacillota bacterium
GGCCGGGAGGCGGAGCACCGTGAGGCGAACCACGAATGCAAAGGGGGTGCCCGCCACGCGATCCCGGGACATTGTCCGTGTCGCCCTACCGGCAGCGCTCATGGCCGCACAGGTGACCGGCGGCGGAGCTTCCGCCTCGTCGTCGGTCCCGTCGCTTCGCGTCGTCGCGCACGTGCGGGGCCGGACCATCGGCACAGCGGCGGCGGTGACCTACACGGCAGTCGCGGCTTACGGCCAGCGCGACGTCTGGGTCGGCACGCAAGCGGGCTTTGCCTCCGGCGTCCTGTGGTCGACTGACGGCGGTGCGCGCTGGCACGACGCGGCAACGCCGCACGTCGTCGCGACCGACCTCACGTTCGTGAACGCCCGGGACGGCTGGCTCCTTGGCCAGCCGCTGGGCTACCACTGCCCGGACGGAGGCTGTCCGGACGTGCTTCTCGCCACCACGGACGGCGGGCGTCACTGGACGCAGACGCTGTCCGAGGCAGCAGCCTCCCGTGGCACCGCCCTCACAGGGGTGCTCTTCACCTCGCGTCTACGCGGCTACGCCGTAGGCGGAAGCGTGGCGTGCGGAGGCATGACACCCGGCATGTGCGACGCAGGCCTGTTCGCCACAACCGATGGCGGCCGCGTGTGGCGCCGTCTGGCCGCCGGGGGCTTGGCCCCCGACAGCCTATCGGCGGCCGGCGGCCACGTGTTCGCGAGTGGCCTTCTCTGCGACCCGGACGGTGCCTGTCGGGCGGCCGTAGACGTCATCGCATCCGGACGGGCGAAGCTTCTGTCCCTTGTAGGTCCTGCGCTTCGCGAGAATCCGTTCGTTCGCGTGAGCTTTACCGATGGGGCCGACGGCTGGCTGCTCACGCCGCCGGCCGGTGGCATCAGCGACTCGAACGGCTTCGGCAGCATATACGTCACGGCTGATGGCGGCCGCACCTGGCGTCGGGAGCAGGACGCCACCTTCGCAAGCGGCGAGCCGGGGGCAGCTGACGGCTTTCCGGCCGGTCTCGCATTCGCTACGTCGCGCGTGGGCTTCATCCCCGTCGAGGCGGGCGCCGCCCAGGGCGTCGGTGGCGTCGAGGTGACCACCGACGGCGGACACATCTTCCGCCGGGTCGGCGCCGGGTCCCTCTGGAGCATCTCCGGCCTGGCGCCAGCCGGGCAAGCGAGCGCCTGGGCGGTGGGCACGTCCAAATTCGGCGGCCCGACGTTTCTCGTCCGCGTATACGACGACGGCCGGTGGCAGAGTGTCCTGCCGGCGCCGGCGCCCACGACCGCCATCGCGTTCGGAACTGGCCAGGAGGGGGTTGGCGTCGGGACGGCAGCGAGTCCGGATGCCGTCCTGACCAGCGATGACGGCGGCAGGACATGGCGGCGGTCGGGCATGCTTGCGGGCCTGCTGCTCGCCACGGGTGCCGGTATGCAGGGACCACGCGACGCCTGGGTGAGTGGCACCACGGACGTGGCAGAAATCGGTCCGCGTTCCTGGGGCCTCTGGCGGACCACCGATGGCGGGACCTCGTGGAAGCGCGTGTACAACGGACGGGATTCCCTCATGGGTGTGCGCTTCTTCGGTAGCCGCGTCGGTTACGCCGCCACGCCCGGTACCATGGCCGGCACTGCGGGCGCGCGGCTCCTCTCGACGGAGGACGGGGGCACGACGTGGCAGGCCGTTGCCTCCTTGCCAGCAGGGCAGGGACTCCTTGCCGTCTCGTTCGTCACCCCCGACGTGGTCTACGCGGAGACGCTCTCCGCCACCGGCGCGGTGTTGTGGCGCAGCGCTGACAGGGGACAGACTTGGCGCAGCGTCGGATCGCTGCCAGCGCCCCCGGGGACGGGCCTCCTGTACTTTACGACGCCTGAGCGGGGCTGCGTGTTCACCGGCGGTGCGGCTTACGTCACGGATAACGGCGGCCGTTCCTGGACCGTGGTGCAACTGCCGACGGCCATAGTCTCGTCCGCGGTGGCCGCACTCGCACCCGACGGGAGTCTGTGGCTACGTGCCGGCGAGGCGCTATATCGAACGGACAACGGCGGGCTCATGTGGCGCGTTCTCGGTTGAGAGCCACTGTTGCACGGCTGTGGTCGTTGTCGGGGTCCCTAGGCTCACAGTTCAAGGCCAGGGCCGCCGTGCTCGTCTCCCGTCGCGAACGCACCTCCAGACGCTGCAGGGGCACCCGGGGTGACCGCCAAGCAACTGGCGCTGGCGGATTTTGTGTAACTGTGACGGGGATCAGGAGCCCGGTCAGGACGGGACCGACGCGCACAGCCGAGATCCGGCGTCGCGTTCAGCCTTTATCGACCGCCAGTAGACCACGTCGCAAACTGCCTTGGGCACCGCCTCTCGCTCCAGGCGCTCGGTCACGGCCGCCTGCACACGCGCTGCGGCCTCCGAACCCATGGCGACGAGCATGGCCCGCGGCCGCGGAAGCGCATACGGCGCTGGAGGAACCCTTAGGACCTCGCGCTGGACCTCGGGCGCCTGCATACCGCTGGCCGTGAACAGCCGGACAACATCGTCTGCTTCGGCGGAACACCGTCCTGTGCTCGGGCCAGGTCCAGGAGGGAGAAGGCCGCCTCCTCGTAGGGCCATGTCTCCTCCGCCCCGGCGTCGATCTGGTCGAGCGTGCAGAGGACGGGGGAGGCAGAGGCCCGTACCTCGGCGAGGCCCCGGAGGAACTCGTTCTTGGGCAGGCGGGCGAGGTTGAGCTCGAAGTAGCGGACGTCCTCGCCCAGGGCGCGGGCGGTCTCCTGGATGAGGAAGGACTTGCCGGAGCCCGGTGCGGCCCAGATGAGGAAGTTCTGGTGGGAGCCGGTGTCCTGGCGGAGGGGGAGGGAGATGCGACCTGTGCCAGTCGCGCCGGGCGTTTCGCACCCGCTCGTCGTAGCGGCGGTCAGCGCCCACGACGGTAAGATCGGAGAGCGACATGGCGCGCATGGCCGCTACGGCGGCGAGCGCGGCATCCGGCTCCGGTTGGGCCGGGGACGCGGGCGCCGCTGACTGGCGCTGAGACTGTGTTGACGCCCCGGCCTGGGTAGGAGCGCACGTGACGCCAGAAGGCTCAGTCCGTGCGGCCAAGATGGTGTTGGCGATGGAGTGCAAGGCGGCTACCCGGTCAAGGCCGCGCAGGACGCGTCCAACGGGGGCACGTCGGCGCGGCTTGGCACCTGGCGTAGGGTTCGAGTGTAGAATCTGGGCTCCGCCCACCTCCTCTCGCCTCTCGTGGGCGAGCCAAGGGTGGGTGACACCTGCCTTGCGCCCCCGGTCCTGCGGACGGCGGGCGGGTGGTCGTCCGGCCTACTCCGATCGGCCTTGGACTATGGGCCAGTGCGTTGACCACGCGCGTCTACGCCCTTGGGCCGTTTTGCGGTCTCCTGGGTGGCGCTAGGGTTACGCCAGGGGTCGATGCCATGGCCATGCGCTTACGCAAGTCGGACGATCTCGGTGCCGCGGAGCACTTCGGGCCCACGGATCCGAAGCCGTCCCTCGAGCTCACACGCTTCGCCCCGGTCCGCAGGGCGCTGCGCAGCCGTCTGTTCCAGTTCCTCTTCATCATGCCCAACCAAGTCATCTTCTGGCTCGTCATCGTCGCCGGCGTGCTCGGCCTCGCCCATCCCACGCGCAACTTCGCGACGGTGATCACCTGGTACATCTGGTTCGCGGTGGTCTTCTTCATGATGGTTGGCATCGGCCGTGCGTGGTGCCTCATGTGCCCGTTCGGCGGCTTCGCCGAGTGGGTGCAGCGCCTGTCCCTCTGGAAGCGCCACCCCAGAGCTCTCACCCTGGGGCGGCGCTGGTCCCGTAGCCTTACCCCATACGGCCTCATCCCTTCGCTCATCGTCTTTGTGGCCCTGACGTTTTTCGAGGAGTACTTCAACATTGCCGGGCCGGGCCTGCCGGCCTACACGAGCTACCTGGTGTTCTTCGTCATCGCCCTGGCCTTGGTCACCTTCCTGGTGTTCGAGCGGCGCACGTTCTGCCGCTACCTGTGCCCGCTCTCCGGCCTCATCGGCACGGTGGGCGCGACCGGCATGGTCGCCGGTTTTCGGGCCAAGGACCGCAACGTCTGCCTGGCCTGCACGACCAAGGACTGCATGCGCGGCAGCGAGAGCGGCTACGGCTGCCCCTGGTTCGAGTGGCCGGGGAGCGCCACCTCCAACCTTACCTGTGGACTGTGCGCGGAGTGCTTCAAGAACTGCCCGCACGACAACGTCGGGCTGTTCGCTCAGCCGCCGCTCACCTCGATCGTCCAGCCGGTGCGCCGCCGCTGGGACATCGGGGTTGTCGCCATCGGGCTCTTGGGCATCGTGGTCTTCCAGCAGGTGAACGCCCTGCCCCTGTACAGCGTGGTGGATGGGGCGGTCAATGCGGTGACGCACTTCCCAGGCTACCCGAACCCGATCGACTACCTGGGCGTCATCGCCGCCGTGATGGCCGCCATCGGCGGTTACGCGGCTCTCCTGCGCGCGCTCCTGGCCCGACGGGTGATGACCCTGCGGGCCCTGGGTGCGACCGTCGAGCGGCGGGCCCAGCGTCGGGCGTGGTGGCAGGGCTACGCCCAGTGGCTGACGCCGATCGCCTATGCGTTCATTCCCATCGTCGCCGCCGACTACCTGGCGCGCCAGCTGCCCAAGCTGTTCGACCACGCCCTGCGGATCGTGCCGGCCATCTCGGACCCCTTCGACCTCGGCTGGAACCTGTTCGGCACGGCGCACTCAGGGCTGTACGATGTTCGCCTGCTTCCCATCGCCGGGGTCGTGCACGTGCAGATGGCGGTGATGGCCTTCGGCACGCTCGGCTCCCTGTACGCCACCTGGCGGGTGGTTCGGCGCGACATGGCGCGACTGACCTTACGCCCGACGGCGCTGCTGTGCGCGGCACTCGCGTTCGTCGCGCTGTCCGGCGCCGCGCTCACCTGGCTCTACCTTCTCATGGGAGGTGCGCAGTGATGGCCGTCATCGAGGAACTGCCGAGGCGAGCCGCAGGCGAGGAGAGCCGGACCCCAATCTCTGTGCTCATCGACCAAGACCGCTGCGCCGGCTGCCAGGAGTGCCTCGTGCGCTGTCCTACACACGCTCTGTCGCTGGACCCCGTGCGCTGGCAGGTCCAGGCCGATGATGCGGCATGCGTCGGCTGCCGGCAGTGCGAGCGCACCTGCCCGTTCCACGCGATCGAGGTGCTCGGGCCGGTGATGTCGGGTCTGCCGGCGAAGGTTGCCGCCCTGCCGGAGCATTCCCTCGCGTTCTCGACCTGGGAGACCCGCCCCGGCCTTATGAGCCTCGACCAGGCGCGGGCCGAGGCCGAGCGCTGCCTCGACTGCCCGGACCCGACGTGCACCCTGGGCTGCCCAGCGCACAACGACATCCCTGGCTTCATCCGCGCCCTGGCTGGCGGCGACATCCAGGGGGCACGCGACATCCTGGCAGAGACCAGCGCCTTCCCCGAGATCTGCAGCCGGGTTTGCAACCAGGCGACGCAGTGCGAGGGCGCGTGCTCCTGGACCCTCGCTGGCGGACGGCCGGTGTCCATCGGCCTGCTCGAGCGGTTCGTCGCCGATCGGAGCACCCCCTGGCTCGCCGCGCCCACACAGGCGCCTGCTGGCCTGTCGGTCGCGGTCGTGGGCGCCGGGCCGGGAGGCATCGCCGCCGCTCTCGGCCTTCGCCAGGCCGGGGCGGAGGTCGTGCTGTACGAGCGCCGGAGCCGACCGCTGGGCGTCCTGGACTGGGGCATCCCCGCCTTCACCCTGCCCGACGACGCGGCGTTCGCCGCGCTCGGCCGGCTGCGCCAGGCCGGCGTGAAGGTCGAGCTCGGCGTCGAGGTCGGAGGCGAGCTGCCCCTGGAGACCCTTCGCGCGCGTCACGACGCGGTGGTCCTGGCGGTCGGCGCGAGCCAGCCGCTGCCCTTGCCCATCCCCGCCAAAGACCTCGACTGGGTCGAGGACTCCACGACCTTCCTGGTGCGCGCCAAGACCGCGCTGCGCCAGGGCGGGCATGTTCCAGGCATACGGGTGGGGGCGCGCCTCCTGGTCCTGGGCGCCGGCAACACGGCCATGGACGTGGCGCGCTCGGCGGTGCGCCTGGGCGCCGCTCGGGTCGTGTGCGTCGACTGGATGGACGAACGCTTCGCGCCCGTGCGCCCCGACGAGCTGGAGCAGGCCCGTGCGGAGGGGGTCAAGATCCGCTTTCGCACCTCGCTGGCGATGCTGTCTGAGGAGCCGGGCGGCGCACACGTGGCGATGCTGGTGGCGACCGAGCAGCGCTCGGCCCGCCAGCGTCCGCGTATCCTGCGCGGCGCGCAAGAGCGGCTGGACGTCGACCTTGTGGTGGTGGCCACCGGCTACCGGGTGGAGCCGGAGCTGGCGCGCACCCTGGGCAGCAGGTTCCCGGTGCGGGCGCCCGACCTGCGCCGTAAGGTGGCGCCGCGCAGCTGGATGGCGAGTGGCCTCACCCAGGCGCCGGGACCGGTGCCACTCATGGCCCTGGAACGCGAGTGGCATCTGAGCGCGGCGCCGGCCCCCGTCGCGGACGGGGTGTGGGTGGTTGGGGACGCACGCAGCGGACCCGCCACGGTGGTCGCCGCCATGGCGCAGGGGCTTGCGGCGGCACGCGCTATCGTGGCGCCAGCGCCCACCCCCGAGCGGGCGCAGGCGCTGCGGCCGGCAAGCCGCGGGCTGATACGCTTGCGGCCGCCCTTGGCCACGACGTCGCCGGAGCAGGCCCGCAGGGCACCCGCCAAGACCGAGCCCCAGGCCGACTCCGCCTCACCGGCCGAGGGGACGCTCTACGCCGGGCTCGGCCTCGTCAGTTATGGCCTCGTCTCGTGCCTCACCATCGTCGGTGCCGTTCTGGGCATACCGATGATCGTCATTGGCCTCCTATTGATCGGCGCCGACGCGGTGCTGCGCGCATTCGACCGAGCGCGCGGCGCAACCAGCCCGACCCGGCGCCGCCTGGTCGCGCGCCCGACCTGGGCCGTGCGGCGCTGACCCGCGGCCCTCGCGCTACCCGCGTGGATGACGTGCAGCACGGAGATCCGCCAGGTTGGGGTGTGGCGATGGGCAAGCAGACACGACCGGCTCCAGCCCCTGCGCCGGGCAACGAGCCCGCGCGGTTCGTATCGCGCTACCTCAAGTGGCTGATCATCGCCGCCCTCATCCTCACAGAGGGCATGTTCGATCTCGTCATCGAGCCCTGGCTGCGAACCGGGACGGCGATCGAGGAGATC
>JAKASY010000090.1 GCA_021817625.1 Bacillota bacterium
CGATGGGCATGCCCGTGAGGCGGTACAGGGAGCGGCGGCGCGCGCCGTCGAGCCGCTCGCTCAGCCAGGCGTCGGCGCGGCCGTCCATCCACGTCACCGCCGGCCCGAGGGGCCGGCCGCCGGCCAGCGCCACCATGGACGGGATCTGGCCGGTGAGGGCGAGGGCGCGCACCCTGCGTGGGGCCACGCTCCGGCCGAGCGTGGCCATCGCCGCCTCCAGGGCCGAGAGCCAGTCCGCGGGGTCCTGCTCCATCGCCCCCGCCGCCTTGTCGCCGCGCATCGGGTAGGGCGCGCGCGCCGTCGCCACCGCGCGGCCGCGCCCGTCCACCGCCACCACCTTGAGCGCGGACGTGCCCAGGTCGACGCCGATCGCGAGCGGCCCGGCGCCGGCTACGCCCGCACCCGAAGCGCCCGGATCGCCGCTTGCGCGGCCGAGAGCGTCCAGTCCACATCCTCCTCCGTGTGGGCGAACGAGACGAACAGGTTCTCGAGCGGCCCGGGGTGGAAGAGCACCCCGCGCACCAGCATCTCCTCCCACCAGGCGCGAAACACCGCCGTGTCCGCGTGGCGCGCCACGTCCCGGTAGTTGCGCAGCGGCACGCGCGTAAAGAACACCTGGAAGAGCGGGCCGATGCCCGCCACCCGGGCCGCCAGGCCGGCCTCGTCGAGCAGGCTCTGGAGGCCCTCCTGCAGGCGCCGGGAGAGCGCGGTGAGCGGCTCGAAGGCGCCCGGCGCGCTCATGATGTCGAGGGCCGCGTTGGCCGCCGCCACGGCGATCCCGTTCGCGCTGTAGGTGCCCGCCATGGACACGGTGCCATCGCTCACGAGGGCGAGGACGTCGCGCCGGCCCGCGAGCGCGGCCACCGGGAAGCCGCCCCCAAGGCCCTTGGCGAACACCGTGAGGTCCGGGCGGATGCCGTACACGGCCTGCGCCCCGCCCAGGGCGACGCGGAAGCCCGTGATCACCTCGTCGAAGATGAGGAGCGCGCCCGCCTGCGCCGTGACCTCCCGCATCGCCTCGAGGTAGCCGGGCTCCGGCAGGATGCAGCCCGTGTTGCACATCACCGGCTCGGTGATCACCGCGGCGATGCGCTCGCCGCACTGGGCGAAGGCCCCGCGCAGGGCGGCCTCGTCGTTCCACTGCAGGATGATCAGGCCCTCGCCCACGCCCGGCGCCATGCCCGGCCCCTGCGGCACGGCACGCGGCGCGTCATCCGGACCGGCCTCGGCCAGGGGAGGGTGCTTGCTCCAATAGACCGCGTCGGCGAAGCCGTGGTACATTCCCTCGAAGCGCACGATGAGCGGTCGCCCCGTGTACGCCCGCGCCAGGCGCGTCGCGTAGAGCACCGCCTCCGTGCCGGTGTTCGCGAGGTGCACCTGCTCGGCCGAGGGCACCGCGGCCGCGATCTTGCGCGCGAGCTCGATCTCCGCCTCGGTCGGCAGGGCGAACACGGTGCCGCGCCGCTCGATCTGCTCCACGACGGCGCGCGTGATCGCCTCCGGCCGGTGGCCGAAGAGCATCGGCCCCAGGCCGAGCAGGTAGTCGACGTACGTGTTGCCGTCGACGTCGGTAAGGCGCGATCCCTTGCCCTCCCGTACGAACAGGGGGTAGGGCTCCCACCCGCTGAACGTCGCTCGCGCGGTCGAGTTGACGCCGCTCGGGATCACCGCCTGCGCGTCCCTGAAGGCCCGTTCGGAGTGCGTGAAGCGCTCGGCCTGCGGATAGTTCATGCCGCTCCCCTTTCGGGGGTAGCATATATCCTTATACTGTTTCCCGCAAGGGGTGGCGGGTCGCCCTCCTCAGCGCGCGAGCGTCAGCGGCAGGCGCATGACCGCCCCAAGCGAGCCGTCCTTGGCGGAGATCGTGTACACGGTCAGGGTGGCGGGCCCCGCCGCCCCCGTGCCGAAGCGCAGCGTGAAGTCGAAGCTGCCGCGGGTGCCCGTGCCGGCGCTCGCCTTGACCGGGCCCGCGCTCAGCACCTTGCCACCCTTTCCGACCAGGCGCTCGTAGAACGTGGCCTCGAACGTGTTGGCGCTCCCCCACACCCGCAGCGGCGAGCGCACGGTGTCGGCGTAGAGAGGCCCCTCCACGAGGACGGCGGGGGCGAGCGACTCGTAGGCGCTGCGCCCGACGGGCCTATCGAGGACCAGGCCCTCGCCCGAGAACACCGTCACCGCACGGTGGTTCATGGCGAAGCGAACGGTGCGCACGCTCGGGAACTGGGTGAGCGTGAACACCACCTGCGCCAGGCGCGCGCTCATGGACAGGCTGCCGCCGCCGGAGGCGTAGCGGTTCGTCAGGTCCACGGTGGCGACGCCGCTTCGCAGCGTGAGGCCGAGAAAGCGGGTGTGGGCCGGGATGCTGGTCGTGAACCCCGCCTTCGCCTCGGCGCGGGTCGGGCCCAATAGGAGGCTCTTCACGGCCGCGGCCCCGACCGCCGCGACCGCCCCTACGTCGCGCCGCACCGGCCACAGGCGCTCGCCCCGCATGAGGTAGACCCGCACCGACTTGTGCGCGGCGGGTGCCGGCGCGGCCAGCGCCGGCGCGGAGAGGGACGCGGCGGCGACCGCCGCCGCGAGCGCGAGCGCGAGGACCCGTCCGGCCATGCTCCCACCCCCGATCGCTTAGCCCGCTCGGCGGGCCCGATGCCATCGTAGGGCGGGCCCCCGCCGCTGCCAGGGCCGAACGGTCCGGCGGCGGACGGACGCACGGGGCTGCGGACCGTATCGTCCGACGCCCGCTCAGGGGCCGAGGCGAAATGGCGGGTAGCGGTCGCTCAGGCCCCAGAGCCAGGCCGTGACGCGCACCGACCACCGCAGGGTGCCGGTGAGGAAGGCGTGGATGCTAGGCGGCATGCGCCCGGTCACGAGCACGATCGCGAAGCCTACCCAGGCGACGACGCTCGCGGCAAACGAGAGCACACCGAGAACGATGACGCTCGGGACGAGGAGAAGCGCCTTCAGCCAGAACACGAAGCCGAGCAGGGCGAGAACGCGCGACGAGCGGGCGGGCACCTCGACGTCAAGGTTCACGGGATAGCCTTCCGGGCTCGCCTCCGGGGTCATGAACCGCCCTCCTTGGGGCTGAGTTGGGGAACCGGCCCATGGTGGCGCGAGGCGCATTAGCCAGGCGTTAGCGCCGGCGCTGGGCGGCGGGGCGGTGGCGTTGTGCGCCTGTGCCCGGTTCGGCAAAATGGGAGCATGTACGAGGCGCTCTCGACGGCCGCGCGGCGAGGTCGGGTCTACGTGCGCGTAGCCCGCCCGGGCCCCGCCGCAGCGCCGCGACATCGTCGCCCGCCGCGGCTCGCTTTATCGGATGGCACGACAGACGGGACGGTGGTGGCGCGGTGGCGGACGGGATCGTGACGATGGCAAGGGCAGCAAGCGGCGCTCGCGTGCGGCAGGGCAGCCTGCGCGACCGGGCGAGCGGCCGCGGCGGCCGGTGAGCGGCGTGCGGGTGGCCGCGCCCCGCGGCACGGATGACATCCTGCCCGGCGCCGTCGAGGCCTGGCAGGCCGTCGAGGCGACCATGCGGGAGCTCATGCGCGTGTTCGGCTTCGCCGAGATCCGCACGCCGATGTTCGAGCGCACGGACCTCTTCCAGCGCGGCGTCGGCGAGGACACCGACGTCGTGATGAAGGAGATGTACACCTTCACCGACCGGGGCGACCGCTCGCTCACGCTGCGGCCGGAGGGCACGGCGGGCGTGGTCCGCGCCTACCTCGAGCGCGGCCTTCACGCGGGACCGCAGCCGGCCAAGCTGGCCTACGTGTCGGCGCCGATGTTCCGCTACGACCGGCCGCAGGCCGGGCGCTCGCGCCAGTTCCACCAGATGGGCGTGGAGGTCCTGGGGGCGGCGTCCGCCGCCGCCGACGCCGAGGTGATCGCCATGGCGCGCGCCCTCATCGCCCGCACCGGCCTGTCGGAGGCCGCGGCCAGGCTGAACAGCGTCGGCGACGCCACGTGCCGGCCCATCTACCGCGAGCGCCTGCGGGCGTACTACGCGCCCCACCTCGACGAGTTGTGCCCGGACTGCCGCGTGCGCTTCGAGCGCAGCCCCCTGCGCCTGCTCGACTGCAAGCAGCCGTCGTGCGCCCCCCTGATCGCCGGCGCGCCCAGCACCATCGACTCCCTGTGCGAGGCGTGCGCCGAGCACTTCGCCGGCGTCAGGGCGCTGCTCGAGGCCGCCGGCGTGCCGTTTGCGGTCGACCCCAGCATCGTGCGCGGCCTCGACTACTACACGCGCACCGTGTTCGAGATCGTCCACCCCACGCTCGGCGCGCTGTGCGGCGGCGGCCGCTACGACGGGCTGGTCGAGGAGCTCGGCGGCGCGCCCACGCCCGCGGTCGGCTTCGCCCTCGGCGTCGAGCGCCTGATCCTCGCCGCCCAGGAGGCGGGCAAGGCGCCCGGCGCCGCCGCCGGCCCCGACGTGTTCATCGTCTGCCCGGCCGAGGACCTCAGGCCCGCCGCCTTCCGCCTGGCGATGGCCTGGCGGGAGGCGGGCCTCGCGGCCGAGACGGACCTCGCGTCGCGCAGCTTCCGCGCCCAGATGCGCCACGCCGACCGGCTCGGGGCGCGCTTCACGGCGGTCCTCGGGCCCGACGAGGCGGCGCGCGCGGCCGTCGCCCTGCGCGACATGCGCTCGGGCGAGCAGGAGGAGGTCGCCCAGGACGCCGCCGCCGCCTGGCTTCTGTCCAGGGTGCGGGGCGCTACGGCGGCGCCCGCATGACGATCGCCGCCCGGGAGGGATAGCCGTGCCTGGATCCACCGACCCCGCCATCCTCGCCTTCATCCGCTCGCAGCCACAGGCCGTGCGGGACGCCGCCGCGGCCGCCCTCGCGACCGCGCCCGCACCGGCGCCCGCACCAACGCTCCTCTTCGGCTGCGGCACCTCCTACCACGCGGCCTGCCTCGCCGTCGGCCCCGGCGCATGGGCCCAGCCGGCCTACGAGGTGTGGCAGCACGCGCCGGGGCCGGCCGCGCCCGGGCGCGCGGTCGCCGTCTCCCACTCGGGTGGCACGGCGGCCACGGTGCGCGCGGCGGAGCGCGCCAGGAGCCTCGGCGCGGCGGAGGTCGTGGCCGTCACGTGCCGACCCGACGGCCCCCTCGGGCAGGTCTGCGATCGCGCCGTGACCGTGCCGGCGGCCGACGAGACGGTCGGGCCCAAGACGAAGGGGTACGCCGCCTCGGCCGCCGCCGTCCTGGCCCTGGTCGAGGCGGCGGCCGGCCTGGACGGCGTGGCCGCCCGCGCCGAGGCGGCGGCGCGGGACATGGAGGCGGTGCTCGACGCCGACCGGGCTGCGTTCGAAGGGCTCCTCGCCCTCGCGCGCGCCGCCCGTCACCTTTGGCTCCTCGGCGGCGGCCCGCTGCGCTCGGTGGCGCGCGAGGGCGCCCTGAAGGTCGCCGAGATGGCGGCCTTCCCGGCGCGCGCCCTGGAGCAGGAGGAGTTCCTCCACGGCTGGCGGCGCGCTGCCGACCGGGACCACCTGGTCGTCGCCCTGGCTCCCGCAGGGGGCGAGACGGAGCGCCTGGACGAGCTCGCGCGCATGTGCGCCGAGCAGGGGGCGCGCCTGGCCGTCGTCCAGGGTGCGGGCGCGCCGGCCTTGGCCCGGGCCGACCTGACGCTCGCGCTGCCCGCCGCTCCCGCGCCTGGCCCCTGGGCCGCCCTCGCCTACGTTGTGCCGCTCCAGATCCTCGCCTACGCCATGGGCACGCCGGGAGCCGAGTACTGGCCGTGAGCACCGCCGCCCGCCGGGTGCTCGCGATCGACGTCGGCGGCACCAAGGTGCAGGCGGCGGTGGTCGACGACGGCGGCGCCCTCACGGACCGGCTCGCCATGCCCGCCGACTGGTCGGACGCCGGCGCCGCCATGGTGTGCCAGATCGTCGCCCTGGCTCGCGACGCCGCGCGCGCTCGCGGCGACCTGAGCGCGGTCGGTGTGGCGGCCACCGGCGTCTTCTCGCCCGAGGGCGTCGTCGCGGGGGCGCGTCCCGGCCGCGAGCGCTGGCGCGGCACGAACCTGCCGCGCCTGGTCCAGGAGGCGGTCGGCCTTCCCTGCCGGGCCGGCAACGACAGCCAGCTCCTGACGCTCGGCGAGTGCCGCTTCGGCAGCGGCCGCGGCGGCCGCGTCGTCCTCGGCGTGTCGCTCGGCACGGGCCTGGGCGGTGGGGTCGTGGCGGATGGCCAGCTCCTGCGCGGCGGCCACGGGGGCGCGGGCGAGATCGGCCACGTGTGCGTCGACATGGGCGGCCGCGCCTGCAACTGCGGCCGCCGGGGCTGCGTCGAGGCCTACGTCGCCGGCCCCGCCGTCGCCGACCGCTACGCGGAGGCCACGGGCCTCGTGCTCTCGCCCGAGGCGATCTGCGACCGCGCCGAGGCCGGCGAGACGGCGGCTGCCGCCCTGCTCGACCGCGTCGTGGCGGAGCTCGGCGCCGCCCTTGCCAGCGTGGCGGCCGTCGTCGACCCCGACGTGGTGGTCGTGGGCGGCGGCCTAGGCATGCGGCTCAGGCCGCGTCTGAGGGAGGTCGCCGCGGCCATCCGCCAGTCGCGCCTCGCCGCGGGGCGAAGCCAGGTGGTCGCGGCCGGCCTCGGCGTGGCGGCGCCCCTCTACGGCGCGGCCGCGCTGGCCCTGGACGCCGTCCGGGACGGGGTGGCCTGACGGCTATGCCGGCGACGCCCGCGCCACGCGACTGCGCAGGAGCGCCCGCCCCTCCCCCGCCTTGGCGCGGTAGAGGGCGGCGTCCGCCTGCGCCCGCAGCTCGGTGATGTGCGTGGGGTCGCCGGCGGCGACACCGGCGCACATGGCGATGACGAGGCCCGGAGCGACGTCCTCGAACGACTGCCCGTCCATCTGCGCGAGGATGTCCGCCGCGCGCTCTGTCGCCGTCTCGACGTCGGCGTGGGCGAGGACGACCGCGAACTCGTCGCCGCCCAGGCGCACCGCCAGGTCGGACGGGCGGATGCTGCGCTCGAGGGTCTGCCCGATGCGCACGAGCACCGCGTCGCCGGCCAGGTGGCCGTGACGGTCGTTGACGCCCTTGAAGTCGTTCACATCCAAGAGGATGAGCGCCACCCGGTCGACGCCGACGCGCTCGGCGTCCGCGAGGTACTGCTCGAGGGCGCGCCGGTTGCCCACACCCGTTAGGTCGTCCTGGCGGGCGTGGCGACTGAG
>JAKASY010000091.1 GCA_021817625.1 Bacillota bacterium
TGGCGGCCGTGGCCGTCCTCCTGCTCGGCGCCGCCCTCAGCGTCTACGCGATCGGCCGCATCACCCGCGCCGTCGTGGATGCCGCCATCGCCCCTGGCGCCGGGCGCCTGTTCAGCGTCTACCCCGAGGCCGCCCTCGCGAGCCGCGGCCCGCGCGTCGTCGCGCTGGGCGGCGGGACGGGCCTCTCGGTCCTCCTGCGCGGCCTCAAGCGCTACACCTGGAACATCACGGCCGTCGTGGCGGTGAGCGACGACGGCGGCTCGTCGGGCCGGCTTCGGGCCGAGCTAGGCATGCCGCCGCCGGGCGACGTGCGCAACTGCCTGGTCGCCCTGGCCGACACGGAGCCCCTGATGGAGCGCCTGTTCCAGCACCGCATGGCGGCCGGCAGCGGACTCAAGGACCACGCCTTCGGAAACCTTTTCCTGGCGGCGATGACCGAGATCACCGACGGCGACTTTGAGCGCGCCATCCGCGAGTCGAGCCGCGTGCTCGCCGTGCGCGGCCGCGTGCTGCCGTCGACGCTCGAGCCAGTCTCGCTCAAGGCGGAGCTGGCCGACGGCCGCTGGCTCGAGGGCGAGAGCCGCATCGGCGTCGCGGGCGCGCCGATCCGGCGCATCCACCTCGAGCCGGAGCGGCCGGCGCCGTTGGCCGAGGTGCTCAAGGCGATCGCCGAGGCGGACCTCATCGTCATGGGCCCGGGGAGCCTCTACACGAGCATCGTGCCGCACCTCCTGGTGGCCGGCATGGGCGAGTCGATTCGCGGCTCGAGCGCGCTCAAGGTGTACGTCGCGAACATCATGACCCAGCCGGGGGAGACCGACGGCATGGACGCCGACCGACATGTCGGCGCCCTCACCGACCACGGCGCGAGCCTGGACGTGGCGGTCGTCAACACCGGCCGCCTGCCGCAGGCGGCGCTGGCGCGCTACCGGCAGGAGGGCTCCGAGCCCGTGGCGCCGGCGCTCGAGGCGCTGCGCGCGCGCGGCGTGCGGGTCGTCGAGGCAAGCCTCTGGGACGGCGGGGAGGGCGTCTTGCGCCACGACGCGGATGCCCTCGCCCGCGTCCTCGTGTCGCTGCTCTTCGAGCGGCGCCTGCGCCTCGACCGCGGCAGGACGCCGCGGGCCCCGGAGGCGGGCGCCGCCCGGTGGCCGTAGGTGGCGGAGGCCAACGACTCCCTTCGGGCCGAGCTCGCGGCGCAGGCCGTGGGTCGCGGGGAGAGCCTCAGGGGAGAGTACGACGGCCTGTGCGCCGGGCTGGGCGGCGCTCTCTCGACCCGCTCGGGCCGGCTCGGCGCGACGCTCAGCGACGTCGTCGTGGCGCGCCGCCTCTACCGCCTTGTCGGCGCGCTGCGCCTGGACGGCCAGCTGTTTCTCGGGCGGCGGCCCGCACCCTCCCGGCGCCATCCGGCGGGCGCGGTCGTGCGCGTCAGCTGGAGCGCGCCCTCACCGCCCTGGCCGCCCGGGCGCGGCCCCCGCTACGCGCGGGCGTTCGTGCGCGGCCTGACCCTGTCGTGCGGCTACCTGGGCGACCCGACTCGCGGCTACAACCTGGAGTGGAACCTCGATGACGCGGCCGCCGCCCATGGCGCGGAGCGCCGCCTCGAGCAGTGCCTGGAACGGCTCGGCGCGGCGCCGCGGCGGGCGCCGGGCCGCCGCGGCGGCGTGCGCGTCTACCTTAAGGGCGGCGAGGCGGTGGGCGACCTCTTGGTGCAGCTCGGCGCTGGCGAGAGCGTGCTGACCTGGGAGAACGCGCGGGCTCTCAGGGCGATGCGCGGGCGCATCCACCGCGAGGTGAACGCCGAGGCGGCGAACCTTCGGCGCGCGGTCGACACGGGCGTGCGCCAGGCTGCCGTCGCCCAGGTCCTCTTGGAGCGGGTCGGCGCCGAGCTTCCGCCGGCGCTCGCCAGCGCGGCGCGCGCCCGCGTCGACCACCCGGAGGCGTCGCTTGAGGAGCTCGCGGCCGTGCTCGGGCTGAGCAAGTCGGGCACGAACCAGCGCATGCGCCGCCTCATGGAGCGCGCCGCCGACCTGGGCCTGGGACCGCCCGACTCCGCCGGCCGGCACTGGCGTCGAAGGCAGCCAGGCCTGTGATAGAATACGCAAGAGACGGCCAGGAGGTGGCAGGGTGCCGCAGCCCGAGCTGGCGAGCCTGTTCGCGCCCGTCGCGGGCGCACTCGAACGTGTCGAAGCCGGGCTGTGGGCGGCATTGCAGGACGAGGATCCGGAGGTCATGGCGCCGGTCACCCACCTCCTGTCGGCCGGCGGCAAGCGCATCCGGCCCGCCCTCGTCCTCCTGGGCGCGTGGGTGGGCGACGGCGGCGGCGACGTGGCGGTCGACGTGGCGATCGCCGCGGAGCTCATCCACACGGCGACCCTCGTGCACGACGACGTGATCGACGGCTCGCCGCTGCGCCGGGGCGTGACCACCGTGCACACCGCCTGGTCGGAGCGCGTGGCGATCCTCGCGGGCGACGTGCTGTTCGCGCGCGCCTTCACGCTCCTGGGCGAGACGCGCGAGCCGCGTCTGGTCGAGGCGATGGCGCGTGCGGTGTACGGCACGTGCCAGGGGGAGATCCGCCAGAACCTCGACACGAGAAGCGCGACCGTGCCCGGCGAGGACGAGTACTTCGCCCGCATCGGCCGCAAGACCGCGCTGCTTCTGGCGCAGTGCGTCAAGGCCGGCGGCATCGCCGGCCACGTCGATGCGTCACGGCTGGAGGACCTCTACAGCTTCGGCTACCACGCGGGCCTGGCCTACCAGGTGGTCGACGACCTGCTCGACATCGCCTCGGACGCGCCGGCGCTCGGCAAGGTCAGTGGCGCCGACCTGCAGGAGGGCGTGGTAACGCTGCCGGTCATCCGCGCCCTGGCCGGCCTGCCGGAGAACAGCCCGGACCGATGGTTCCTGCTGGAGGCGGCGCGCGGGCGGGGCGAGCCGCGGCGCGTGCGCGAGATCTGCGAGGCGACGGGCGCCATGCAGTCCGTCGCCCGCACCGCGGATCAGCTCGTGGCGCAGGCGCGCGCCGACCTCGGGGCGCTGGGCGCCGCGGCGCGCGAGCAGTTCGACCAGCTGGCGACGTTTTTGGCGCGGCGCACGGCATAGCAGTGGGACGGGGGCGGACGATGCGCGACGAGCAGGCGGGCAGCGACGGGCGGCGGATACCGCAGGCGACCATCCGGCGCCTGCCCGTCTACCTGCGCGACCTGTGCGAGGCGGTCGCCTCCGGCGTGAGCGTCACCTCCTCATCCGAGATGGCCGGCCGCACCGGCATCTCATCGGAGCAGATCCGCAAGGACCTGGCCTACTTCGGCGCCTTCGGCACGCGCGGCGTCGGCTACGATGCGCGCCAGCTCGCGGCGGAGATCCGGCGCATCCTGGGCATCCAGCGGGGTGTCGGGGTGGCGCTCGTCGGCGCGGGCCACCTCGGCTTCGCGCTTGCCCGCTACTCCCGCCAGGAGGACGCGGAGGTCTCGATCTCCATGGTGTTCGACCGCGACCCGGCGACGATCGGAACGCGCGTCGGCGACCTCACGGTCCTGCCGGTTTCGGAGATGGAGCGACGCGTGCGGGCGGCGGGCGTGCGCCTGGCGGTGATCGCCGTGCCCGGCGAGGAGGCCGCGGGGGTCCTGGACAGCCTTGCCCGAGCAGGGGTCGAGGCGGTGCTCAACTTCTCGCCCGTGGCCCTGTCGGCGCCGGGGGTGCACGTCCAGCACATCGACCTGACCATGGAGCTGCAGAGCCTCGCGTTCTTCACCTCGCTGCGCCAGAGGCTCGAGCCGGCGGCGGCGCTCGGGGAGCGGGCTTGATCGCCGCGTGCGGCATCGAGCGCGTGGTGCCCGGCGCGATGCCTCCGGACCTGTGGGCGCTCCGGCCGGAGCGCCTCTCGTTCCGCGGCGTCGACTACGCGCTGGAGCGCCAGCCGGCGCTCATCGCGCGCACTCCCGACGCGGCCGCGTGGCTGGCCCTCGAGGGGGAGGACCTCGTCCTCCTCGGGCCCTACGGGGACGCCGGCGCCTTCGAGGCGGTGGTCGAGGAGGCCCAGGCGGTGGCGCGCGGCACGGGCCGTGCCCGCCTGCTGGTCAGTGCGCGCAATGACGAGATCGACCGCTTTGCCGTCCTGCAGCGTCTGGGATTTCGTGTCATCGAGGCGCGTCTGGGAGCGTTCGCGCCCGAGGCAGGGCACGACGACGATCGGTGTCGAACGTGGGGGGATATCGCGGCACGCGACGAATTCGTGCTCGAGACGGCGGTCGGCCGTCCGTAGGGCTGGCGCGCGCGCCGGGCGGCGGGAGGGAAGGGCATGCTCCTCATCATCGAGTCCCTGTCGCCGGGGCAGGCCGCCCTGGCGCTGCTCGACGTCGCCCTCGTCGCCTACATCGCGTACCGCGTGCTTCTCCTCATCCGGGGCACCCGGGCCGTGCCCATCCTCACCGGCATCATCGCCCTGCTGGTCGCCACGCCCGTGGCCAAGGCGATGAACCTCTACGCCACGTACTTCCTCCTGCAGCGCGTCGAGCTCGGGCTCGTGGTGCTCGTGCCGGTCGTGTTCCAGCCCGAGCTTAGGCGGGCGCTGGAGCAGCTCGGCGAGGGCCGCCTGTTTTCGACCCGCGCGTACGGCCTGATCGCGGGCGGTGTGCCGTTTCTCGCGCCCTCGACGCCGATCGCCGGCCGGCGGGCGATGCTCGAGCAGGTGGCGAAGGCGGCGCGCACGCTCTCGGCCACCAAGACGGGCGCGCTCATCGCGATCGAGCGCAATACCGGCCTCAACGACTTCGCCGAGTCGGGCACGACGATCGACGCCGACGTGTCGAGCGCGCTGCTCGTGAACCTCTTCGTGCCGAACACGCCGCTGCACGACGGCGCGGTGATCATCCGCGACACGCGCATCCTCGTGGCCGGCGCCTACCTGCCGGCCACGGAGGCCAACCTCCCCGCCGAGCTCGGCAGCCGCCACCGCGCGGCCGTGGGCCTTTCGGAGCAGTCCGACGCCCTCGTGCTCGTCGTGAGCGAGGAGACGGGAACGATCTCGCTCGCGCAGGGCGGGCGGCTCATCCGCCACCTGGACGAGGACCGCCTCGTGGAGGTCATGGAGTCCTTCTTCCCCCACAACCCGGCGACGTCTGCAAGCGTCGGCGCGGGCCTGGCGAGAACCCTTTTCGGTCGGCGCGGCGGGCGCGGAGGCGACTCTAGTGGACAGGCTGTTTGACAACGAGTGGGTGCTGCGCGCGCTCGCGGTCGCGCTCGCCCTCGTCCTCTGGGTGCAGGCGAGCCAGTACTTCATCAGCATCGGCCCGGCGAGCGTGCGCAACGTGCCGGTGCACGTCATCGACGTGCCCGTCGGGTTTGTCGCGACGTCGACGGTGCGCGACGTCGAGGTGACCGTGCTCGCGCCCAGCACGCTCGCGCGCCTGGGGCCGTCGGACTTCTCGGCAACCGTCACGCCGCTTCAGCCAAAGCCCGGCACGCAGGCCGTGCGCGTCGACGTGTCCGTGCCGCGCGGCACGCGCCTAAAGACCGTGTCTCCCGACCTCGTCGACGTGCGGCTCGCGCGCGCCAGTGCCAGGCTCAGCCGGTCGACCTAGAAACAGGCAGGCGAGCCATGGCGTCACGCCGGGGGCGTCATGCCGTACACTGATCGCGATCATCTTCCGAGGCGTGGGGAGGCGAGGGCGTGGCGCGACTGTTTGGCACCGATGGCGTGCGCGGCGTCGCGGGCCGCGACCTCACGCCGGAGCTCGCCCTGGCGATCGGCCGTGCGCTCGGCCGACGCCTGGTCGTGGGCGACGAGGTAGCGGCGGGGATGCGTCCGGCGGTGGTCGTCGGCCGCGACAGCCGGCTGAGCGGGGACCTCCTGCAGGGGGCTCTCATGGCCGGGCTCATGGCGGCCGGCTGCGACGTCCTCGATGTCGGCATCCTGCCGACGCCGGCGGTCTCGTGGCTCACGGCCGCCGGCGAAGGCGTCGCGGGCTGCATGGTGAGCGCCTCGCACAACCCCGTGCCAGACAATGGCATCAAGGTGTTCGGGGCCAACGGCCGAAAGCTCTCCGACGCCGACGAGGAGGCAATCGAGGCGGCGGTGCTCGGCATCGCGCCCGCACCTTCGGAGTGGCCGACGGGGGAGGCCATCGGCCGGCGCGTCGACCGGGCGGTCGAGGCGCTCGGGCGCTACCGCCGGCATCTGGCGGCCGCCGGCCCAGCCGACCTGAGCGGCTGGCGTCTCGTGGTCGACGCGGGCCACGGCGCGGCGGCTGGCATCCTGTCCGGCGTGCTGCGCGACCTCGGGGCCGACGTCGTGGCCGTGGCCGACGAGCCGGACGGGCGCAGGATCAACGTGCGGTGCGGCGCGACGGCGCCCGAGGTCGCCGCCAAGGCCGTGGCGCGCACGGGCGCGCGCCTGGGCCTCAGCCTCGACGGCGACGCGGACCGCCTGATCGCGGTCGACGAGCGCGGCCGCGTCGTGGACGGCGACGGCGTGCTCGCGGTCCTGGCGGAGGACCTCTTGGCTCAGGGACGGCTGAGCGGCATGCGCGTGGTGGCCACGACGATGTCGAATGGCGGCCTCGCCCGCTTCCTGCGCACCATGGGAGTGGAGCTCGTGCGCACGCCGGTGGGGGATCGCTACGTGGCGCAGGCGATGGTCGAAGGCGGCTACGCGCTCGGCGGCGAGCAGAGCGGGCACGTGCTCCTGCCGCATCTCGCGCCCACGGGCGACGGCGAGCTCACGGCGATGGCCCTGATCAAGGTCGTGCACGACCGCGGCGCCGAGCTCTCCAGCCTGGCTGGGCGGGTGGAGCGGCTGCCGCAGCGCCTGGTCAACCTGCCGCTTGAGCCCAGCATGCGCCTGAGCTGGCAGACGCCGCGCGTGGATGAGGCGATGGGGCGGGCGCGGGAGCTCCTCGGCGCCGACGGCAGGCTGGTCGTGCGGCCGTCGGGCACCGAGCCCCTCTTGCGCGTCATGGCCGAAGGAGAGACGGAGGAGGCGGTGTCGGCCGCCATCGCGTGCATTGGCGAGGCGCTTGTCGTCACGCCGGCGTAGGATGGAGACGAGCGAAGGGAGGTGATGGGGGGAGGCTTCGCGCGCCGGTCCGTTCCAAAGTCTGCGCGGGACGCGGTGCGGGTGACGGGATGAAAAGCGCCAGGACTCGCCCAAGGCGAGTCGACGAGGACAGAT
>JAKASY010000092.1 GCA_021817625.1 Bacillota bacterium
GCCCACGCTGGCCGGCGAGTCTCGGGCGTCGCTGCAACCGGCGGCAAGGGCGGGCCGAGGGCCGCCTGGCCTGAAAGCCTACAGCGAAGCCTTCTTGCCGGCCACGGCGTGGCAAGTGGGCGGACGCACCCGGACTACGCAACCATGGCTCGTCATGCCCTTGCGGGAGGGGCATACGACGCCACCTTCCCGCCCCAATCGGGGGACCGGCGAGCCCACGCGGGCGGCCGCCTGCCTGCGCAAGCCGACCCACACATTGGTCACAAGACCGACACCTCCCAGGGGACGGTGCATGAGCGTGAAGCGCCTCGGACGGAGGGCGGTGGCGCTGGCGGCGTGCCTGCTGCTGGGCTCGCCGTCGGTTGCGACGAGCCTCCTCTCCGCCCCCGCCCTCGCCGCGACGCAGGTCCAGGGCGCCCAGATCGCGGCGTCGCCCGTCACGGCCGGCGACCTGAGCGCCACGTACACCGCCTCGCTCACGACCGACGCGCCCGTCGGCGGCTCGCAACCCGCCATCTACCTGGACCTGCCCGCCGGCACGGTGCTGCCGTCGACGACGTCCGGCGACTATGCGGTGAGCGCCAACGGCTCGGCCGTCGCCGTGACGAGCGTCAGCACCTCCGACAACCTGGTCGCGCTGGACCTGGGCACCACCATCGGTGCGGGGGCGAGCGTCGTCGTGACCCTGGTCGACGTCGCCAACCCGCCGGTTGCCGGCCCGTACCAGGCGGCGGTGTGGACGTCGGGCGACGGGAGCCAGGTCGATGTCCCGTACACGATCGCGCCCGCCGCCCTGCCGTCGTCCCTGGCGGGCTCGACCGTCGTACCCAGCCCCCAGAGCGTCAACGCCTCGGTGCCCGCGCAGCCGCCGTCGATCACCGTCGCGGTCACCCTGGCCGACGGACAGGGACAGCAGGTGGCGGGCAAGACCGTGGCGCTGGACGCGTTCTTCGGCGGTGCCTACGGATGGAGTGTATCGCCGGCGAGCGCGGTCACCGACGGGAGCGGCATCGCCAGCTTCACGGTCGGTGCCCAAGGCGGCTACGCGAGCGTGGGGCCGCCGCTGCTGTTGGGCGCCTACGACACCACCGACGGCCAGTTCGTCGGCGGCGCCGCGGTGTACTTCTACCAGCTCACCTTCTCCGGCGGCGCCTACGTCGGCGCCGTCGAGAGCGTGGGCGGCAGCGGCCTTCCGCCCGATGCGCAGGTGACCGCAGCGACGTTCGGCGAGTCGATCGCCCTCACCCTCAGCGGCCCCTGCCAGACCGATGCGGGCGGCAACCTCGGCAGCTGCTCCTTCGTCGTGCCGGTCGCCCGGGCGGGCGTCGGCTATCCGATCACGCTCACGCTCGACGGCGTGCAGTTCAGCCAGAACCTGACCGTCGTTGCCGCCTCGAGCGGATCGGCGCAGGCCGCCTCGCTGCAAGTTTCTGGCGGCAACGGCCAGAGCGCCGAGGTGGGCCGCGCGTTCGTGGCGCCGCTGTCGGTCCTGGTCGAGGACGGGCAGGGCAACCCATTCGCCGACGCCACCGTTCATTTCGCGGTCGTGCCCGGGCAGGGCGGCGCCGGCGCATCGTTCGCCGGCGGCGTCGCCACGGCCACCGCGCAAAGCCAGGCCAACGGCATCGCCACCGCGCCCGCGCTCACCGCCAACCTCGCCGCCGGCAGCTACACCGTCCAGGCCAGCGTGCAGGGAGTGGGCAGCGTCTCCTTCACGCTCACCAACACGTCGGCGCCGCGTCCGCCGCCGCCACCGCCCGCGTCGATCCAGGCGACGGGCGGCGGCGGCCAGGCGGCCGTGCTCGGCACCGCCTTCGCCCAGGCGCTCGGCGTGCGCGTGCTCGACGCCGCGGGCCAGCCGGTGTCCGGGGCGGCGGTGACGTTCAGCGCGCCGGCGGCGGGGGCGTCGGCGGTGTTTCCCAACGGCCGAGCGGCGATGACCGTGCCCACCGACGCAGCGGGCCTCGCCTCGCTCGCCGCCGTCGCCTCCGGCGGCACGGGGCCGTTCCAGGTCACAGCGTCGGTGCCGGGGATGGTCGCCGTTGCGACGTTCGTGCTGAAGGACGCGAACGCCATCGTCCAGACCTGCGATGACGCCAGCGTGCAGGCGGCGTTCGTCGCCGGCGGCTACGTCGCCTTTTCCTGCAGCGGCACGATCACCCTGTCGCGCACGCTCACCCTGATATCTGGTGAGGTCACGCTCGACGCCACCGGCGACCAGGTCACGCTGGAGGCGCCGGGCGCACTACCCCAGTGCTTCGCCTTCGAGCCGACCGGCACGGGCGCCGTGTCCGATCGCGCGTTCGACGTCGAGGGCGGTCAGCTGACCCTTCTCGACCTGACGGTGGCCTGCGGCGACGTGGCCGGGGCGGCCGGCGGGAACGGGGCCAAGGGGCTCAGTTCCGGCCGCCATGCCACGGCAGGCGGCGCGGGTGCGGCCGGCACCGCGGCCGAAGGCGGCGCGATGTACATCGCCGACGGCGCCCGCGTGACGGTGGTCGACAGCACCTTCAGCGACAACGTCGCATACGGCGGCGCGGGCGGCTGGGGAGGGAGCGGCGGCACAGGCCTGTTCGCGTCCAACCGGGCAGGCGCCAATGGCGCCGCGGGCGGCAACGGCGGCGCGGGCGGAGCGGCGGCCGGCGGCGCCATCTACAACCTCGGCGCCCTCACTCTGGACGACGTCCAGTTCGTCGACAATGCCGCATTCGGCGGCCCGGGTGGCCGAGGGGGCAATGGCGGCGCCGGCGCGGGGGGCGCACCCGGCACTCCCGGGAGCAACGGATCGGCCGGCTCCATCTCGGCCAACTGCGGCCCACCGGGACCCGGCCAGGCCGGCGGGGTCGGCGGCGACGGCCGGCCAGGGGGTGCAGGTGGCGCGGGCGGAGCGGGCGGGCAAGGCGGCACCGCGCAGGGCGGCGCGGTGTACAGCCTCGGATCGGTCGACATCGCGGGCGCGACGTTCGTCGGCAATCTCGCCGGCGGCGGCAGCGGCGGCGCCGGCCTGGGCGGGGGCAACGGCGGCCTGGGTGGCGTCGGCGGTACGGGCGGAAAGGGGGGCACGGGCGGCAACTTCATCGACGGGACGTGCAAGAAGTACCTCGCGCCCGGGGCGGGCGGTGCGGGGGGCACGGGCGGGGCAAGCGGCAACAGCGCCAGCGGGGGGCTGGGCGGCGCGGGCGGCGGCGGGGGCGCGGCGCACGGTGCGGCGCTGTGGGCTGGGGGCAGCCTGACAGCCAGCAGCGTTGCCTACATACGCAACACCGCGATGGGCGGCCTAGGTGGCGGCGGGGGCGGGGGCGGCGGCGCCCCGGGAGGATCGCACAGCAGCGGCGGCCCCGGCGGCGGCGGCGGCGTGCAGTGCGCGTCGGCCAAGGGTTGCCACGTCCTGCTGGGCTCGACCGAGGGCGCGCCGGGCAAAGGCGGCAGCGCCGGGCCGAAGGCGCTCGGCGGCACGGGCGGCTTGGGCGGCGACGGGGGCGGGGGCGGCGACGCCCAGGGCGGCACCGACTACCTCAAGGCCGGCACCGCACAGGTGTCCCTTGCAGCCGCCAGCGACAGCGCCAACCAGGTTGTCGCCGGGGCGGGCGGCTTCGGGGGACCGGGCGGCTGCACGGCTGGGCCCGTGTTCGTCCAGGGCGGCAAGCCGACGTGGGGTTGCGCTGTCACGACCGGCGCCGTCACCACCCGGGCCAAGTCCGCGGCCGCCGGCACGGCCGGCCCGGCCGGCGGCGCGACCGGCGCCGACGGCTATGTCCAGCCGGTGGCGGCCGCCAGCGCCCGCCACGCCCGGCACCGGATGGCAGACGCGGAGACCGCGTTGGGGTGGCGCTGCGAACCAGCCCACCCCCACGAGCGCGCTCCTGCAGCGACGAACCGGCCGCCGCCATGCACGTAGCCGTTGCATCATCGAGAAGGCGGAGGACGAGATCGAGCCAATGCCGCTCCGCGAAGCCGAGTGGTGGGGCGCCCCACGGGGCGAAGCGGAACTGTCCAAGCGCGCCCATGTGAGGCTGGACGAACGGCGGCGCGATGGTTGGGGTTACGGTGGTGGACGTGGACTCGATGCTCCTGGTGGCGGCGGACCTGAGGACGATGGCGGCCGACCGCCCGCAGCTGGTGAGGATGGTGGACCAGGCGACGGCGACGACGGCAGTGCGGCCGGCCGGGGTGCTGGCGGATGCGGGATGCTCCAGCGAGGAGAACGTGCGGGGCACGCAAGAGCGCGGGATCGAGGCGTTCATCCCGCCCAAATGGGTGACGCACCGGGAATGGCGGGAGATGACCCCGCCACGGGGCCAGATCCCGAAGGCAGCGGCGCAGCGGCAGCGGATGACGCGCAAGCTGCGGGCGAAGCGGGGCCGCGAGCGCTACGACCGGCGCAAGGCGATAGTGCAGCCCACGTTCGGCCACATCAAGCCGGCCCAGGGCTTCCGACGAGTCTTGTCACGCGGCCAGGAAGGTGCGATCGCTGTGGCGGTTCGAGTGTGCGGCATATAGCCTCATGAAGATGGCCCGAGCCCGAGCGAGGGCCCGTTCGAAGGCCGGGGTCATCGCGGTGGCGAGGGCCTGAACGGGAGACGCCGCCGATCCTACCGCCGGGCGGCGCGGCAAGGAGGCCGGCCCCCCGTCACACAAGTGTCGGCCTTGCGGCATTGCGGCTACACGTTCCTAACTAGGCGCCTTGGCCGACCCACGGGCGATCACCCGCTCAGGCCGGCACCCCCGTCGCCCGCGCCGATGACGCGCTCGACGATGACGCAGTCCCGCCAGACGCCGTCCAGGCGGGCGTGCCGCTCGTAGATGCCGACTTCGCGGCAGCCCAGGGCCCGGCACAGCCCGCGGCTGGCCACGTTCTCCACGAACACCCGGCTGAGGAGCTTCCAGTAGCCCAGCTCTGCGCAGCGCTCGATCAAGGCGCCAAGCACCAGCCGACCGAAGCCGCGGCCATGCCTGTCCGGGTCCACGTACACGGAGAACTCGCCCACGCCGTCGTAGCAGGCGCGCGCCCGGTAAGCCTCGACGGACGCGAAGGCGACCACGCGCCGCCCCTCGCGCGCCACCAGCACCGGGTGGCGGGCGTCGTGACGGGCGAGCCAGGCCCGGCGCTCCCGAGCGGTGCGCCGCTCGGTCTCGAACGTGGCGCTACGGGCGGTGATCGCCGCGTTGTAGATGCGCGCGATCGCCGTGGCGTCCGACGCCGTGGCCGGCCGCACCGCACGCTCGGCGTGCTCGCCCTGCAGCGCCGCCACCTCCTTCGGCCACGAGCGCCATGGCATGGCCGGGCCCCCGGTCGCCCGGGGGCCCAGCGCGCGACGTCAGGCCGTGTAGTAGAGGGCGAACTCCTCGGGCGTGGGGCGCATGCCCAGGCGCCGCGCCTCCTCGCGCTTCTCGCGGATCCACGCGGTGATCAGGTCCTCGCTGAACACCTCGCCCTTGAGCAGGAACTCGTGGTCCGCCTCGAGCGCCTGAAGGCTCTCCTGCAGCGTGCCTGGAACCTGGCGCAGGCGCGCCGCCTCCTCGGCCGGCAGGTGGTAGATGTCCTTCTCGACCGGCCCGAGGCCAAGGCGCTCGGGCTCCAGGCCGCGCTCGATGCCGTCGAGGCCCGCCATGAGGATAGCGGCGAACGCGAGGTACGGGTTTGCGGTCGCGTCGGGCGTGCGGAACTCGATGCGGGCGCCCTTGTCGTTTCGCAGACCGGCCGGCACGCGGATCGCCGCGCTGCGGTTCATGCTCGAGAAGGCCAGGTAGATCGGCGCCTCGTAGCCGGGCACCAGGCGCTTGTAGGAATTCGTCGTGGGGTTCGTGAGCGCCACCAGGGCCGGGCCGTGGCTCAGGATCCCCGCCAGGTACGCGCGCGCGAGCGGCGACAGGCCGGCGTAGCCGTCGGCGTCGAAGAACCGGTTGTGACCGTTCAGGAAGAGGCTCTGGTGGACGTGCATGCCGCTCCCGTTCTCGCCGAACACGGGCTTGGGCATGAACGTCACGGTCCGGCCGTGGCTGTGCGCGACGTTGCGCAGGAGGTACTTGACCTTGAGGACGTTGTCCGCGCTCCCCACGAGGTCGGCGAACCGTATGTTCATCTCACCCTGGCCGGGGCCGCCCACCTCGTGGTGGTGGCGCTCGACCGTGATGCCGGCGGCCTCGAGCGCGTCCGCCATGGCGTTTCGCAGCGGCCCGCTCTGGTCCTGCGGCGCGGTCGCGAAGTAGGCAGCCTTGGCCTGGAAGGTCTGGCCGAGGGCGCCCGGCTCGGCCGAGGCCCAGTCGGCCTCGCCGGAGTCGACCGTGTATGACGAGGCGTTGGCGGCGAGTTGGTAGCGCACGCCGTCGAACACGAAGAACTCGAGCTCCGGTCCGAAGTACGCGGTGTCGGCGATGCCGGTCGCCTTCAGGTAGGCGGCGGCCCGCTGGGCCACGCCGCGGGGGTCGCGGTCGTAGCGCTGGCCGGCGGGCTCGTAGATGTCCGTCAGGAGCGACAGCGTGGCCGTGCCGCTGAACGGGTCGACGAAGGCCGTCCGCGGGTCGGGCAGCATGAGCATGTCGCTCTCCTCGATCGAGCGGTAGCCCGGGAAGGAGCTGCCGTCGAACGCGATGCCCTTGCGGAACGCCTCCGCGTCGATCTCATGCGCAGGCAGCGTGATGTGCCGCCAGCGGCCGAACAGGTCGAGAGCCTTGAGGTCGACGTGGCGAATCTCACCGCTGTCCAGGCGGGACAGCACGGGGGCGAGGGCGGCCGTCTCCGGAGTTGCCAGGTTCGCCATGGGATCTCTCCTTCTCTGGGCCAGGGTGGCTCCCGACCGGCGCAACGTCGCGCTCGTAGCGGTCGATGCGTGCCTCGATGGCGCGGCGGTCGCGCAGGGGATAGAGGGAGGGTGGCGGGCGGCGGCCGAGGGCGCTCGCCAGGAGGTCGCTGTCCTCGTCGTCGCCGGGGGCGTCGACCACGGACAGCGGCACCGGCGCGGGCCTAGAGGCCTCATGGCGGAAGACGCCGATGGCCTCGCGGATGCGGTCGAGCCGCGTGCCCGCGCGATGAAGCCGCCGGATCTCCGTTAGGAGCGCCACGTCCGACTCGCTGTAGAGCCGGCGCGTGCCCCGCCGCTGCGGCTCGATCAGGCCAAGCGACTCGTAGTAGCGCAGCTGGCGCGGGC
>JAKASY010000093.1 GCA_021817625.1 Bacillota bacterium
CGCCCGGCGGTCCCATCAGCACGATCCGCACGCCCGCCTCCCCCTTTCTTCCGTCGTCCGGCACACGCCTAGGTGCGCAGGAAGCCCGAGTACTGGCGCATGAGCATCTGGGCCTGAATCTGCTTGAGCGTGTCGAGGCCCACGCCGACGACGATGAGGAGCGAGGTGCCGCCGAAGTACAGGTTCTGCAGGTGGGTGACGCTGACCACGCCGAGCGGCAGCACCGTGATGACCGCCAGGAAGATGGCACCCACCGTGGTGAGGTGCAGGGCCACGCGCTCGAGGTATTGGGCGGTCGGGCGGCCGGGCCGGAAGCCCGGGATGAAGCCGCCCTGCTTTCGCAGGTTGTCGGCCACGTCGTCCGGCTTGAACACCACGGCCGCGTAGTAGAACGTGAAGGCGAGGACGAGCAGGAACTGGAGCACGAGGTTGGCCCAGCTGCCGAACTGCAGGAAGGTGGCGATGGTCTTCATAATCGGCGTGTTCCAGTACGAGGCCACCGTGAGCGGCAAGGTGAGGATGGAGATCGCAAAGATCACGGGGATCACGCCGGCCGCGTTGACCTTCATCGGGATGTACGACGTCTGCCCGCCGTACACGCGCCGCCCGACCACGCGCTTGGGATACTGCACGGGCACGCGGCGCTCTCCCTCATTCACGAGCACCACGAAGGCGACGATGGCGATGGCGCCGATGAGCACGCCCACGGCCGGCACCGGCCCGAGCGAGCCGACCAGGACCAGCTTGACGAGGTTGATGATGCCCTCCGGCAGGCGCGCGATGATGCCCGCCATGATGAGGAGGGAGATGCCGTTGCCGATGCCGTTCTCGTTGATCAGCTCGCCCAGCCACATGAGGAACGTCGCGCCGGCGGTGAGGGTGAGCACCGCCAGGATCTTCTCCCCCACGCCGGGCACGGTGAACGCCCCGCCGCCGGGGGCGATGCGCACGAGCGCCACGAACACGAGGCCCGAGGCCTGCAGAAGGGCGAGGGCCACGGTGGCGTAGCGCGTCCACTCGGCGATCTTCTTCTGGCCCTCGCTGCCCTCCTTGGACAGATCCTCGAGCCGCGGGATCACCGGCGTGAGCACCTGGAAGATGATCGACGCGTTGATGTAGGGCATGATGCCGAGCGCGAACACCGAGAACGCGAAGAACGCGCCGCCCGAGAACAGGTTGAGGAAGCCGAAGATCTCGCCCGCGCTGAAGGCCTGGCGCACGACGGTGTCGTTGATCCCCGGCACCGGCACGGCGCTGCCGAGGCGGAAGACGGCCAGGACGCCCGCCGTGAACAGGATCTTCTTGAGGACGTCGCGGGCACCGGTCATCGCGGCCAGCGAGGCGGCCATCAAACCACCTCTGCGCTGCCGCCGGCGGCTTCGATGACGCTGCGCGCGCTCTTCGTGAAGGCGTGGGCCTTGACCGTCAGCTGCGGAACCGTCTGCCCCTCCGCGAGAGCGCCCAGGATCTTCACTTGACCCGCCTCGCTCTTGTGCAGGATGCCCTCGCTCACGAGCAGCTCAGGCGTGACGACCGTGCCGGCCTCGAAGCGCGCCAGGGCCTCAAGATTGACCTCCGCGAAGCGGCGGCGCCGAGGTGATGTGAAGCCCTGCTTGGGGATGCGCCGCACGAGCGGCATCTGGCCGCCTTCGAAGCCGGGGCGCACGCCGCCGCCGCTGCGCGCCTTCTGGCCCTTGTGGCCACGCCCCGACGTCTTGCCCAGGCCGCTGCCGATGCCCCGCCCCAGGCGCTTCTTGCGCTGGCGACCGGTCGCGGGATGCAGGTCCGAGAGGTTCACGCCTGTTCTCCTTCCTCGCTCACGCGCACCAGATGCCGCACCCGCCGGAGCATGCCGTCGAGGGCGGGGGACGGGGCGTGCAGGCGGGAGCTGCCCAGGCGGCGCAGGCCGAGCGAGCGCAGCGTCTCGCGATGCACACGCTGCCCGCCGATTGGGCTCTTCACCAGCGTCACGCGCACCTTCACACCCTCACCTCCCTACAGGATGGCCTCGACCGTCAGGCCACGGCGCGCCGCAACCTCGTCCGGGCTCTTGAGCTGGCGCAGGGCCTCCATGGTCGCAAGGACGACGTTGTTCGGGTTCGAGGAGCCGAGGGACTTGGAGACCACGTCCTTGACGCCCGCCAGCTCCAGCACCGCCCGCACGCCGCCGCCCGCGATCACGCCCGTGCCGGCCGGCGCCGGCTTGACGAGCACCTTGCCCGCGCCGAAGCGCCCGAGGCTCTCGTGCGGGATCGTGGTCTTGCGCAGGGGCACCTTGATCAGGTGCTTCTTGGCCGTGTCCATGCCCTTCTGGATGGCGTCGGGAATCTCCTGAGCCTTGCCCAGGCCGACGCCCACCCGCCCTTTCTGGTCGCCGACGACGACCACGACGGAGAAGCTGAAGCGCCGACCGCCCTTGACCACCTTGGCCACGCGGTTGATCGAGACGACCTTCTCCTGGAACTCCTGGTCGCGATCGTCCCGGCCGCGCCGACCGCCCCGGTCGCCGTCCCGCCTCTGTGGTGGCATCTGTTCTCCCTCCCTCCCGAAGACCTGCTAGAACTCGAGCCCGCCCGCGCGCGCGCCCTCGGCCAGGGCGGCGACACAGCCGTGGTAGAGGTAGCCCGCGCGGTCGAAGACGACCTTCTCGATGCCCTTCGCCCGGCTGCGGGCGGCGGCCGTCTCACCCACGAGCCGCGCGGCGTCCTTCGGCGGCATGTCCGCGACCTTGGACCGCACTTCCGCCTCCAGGGTGGAAGCGCTGGCCAGGGTGTGCCCGCTCAGGTCGTCGACAACCTGAGCGTAGATGTGGCGATTCGAGCGGAACACGACGAGGCGCGGCCGCTCCGGCGTGCCGTGCACGCGGGAGCGCACCCGCCGGTGGCGGGTCGCCCTGGCACCGCGGCGATCGAACGGCTTGACCAACTCTCTCCCCCCTCTCGCTACTTCTTGCCCGTCTTGCCGACCTTGCGCCGCACGCGCTCGCCGCGGTAGCGCACGCCCTTGCCCTTGTAGGGCTCGGGCGGGCGCACGCCGCGAATCTTGGCGGCGAACTCGCCCACGCTCTCCTTGTTCGGCCCGCGCACGAGCACCGCCGTGGGCGCCGGCACCTCGACACTCACGCCCTCGGGCGGCACGAGCTCGACGGGGTGCGAGTAGCCGACCGTGAGCACCAGCTTCTGGCCGCTCTTGGCCGCGCGGTAGCCCACGCCCTGGAGCTCGAGCGCCTTCTCGAAGCCGTTCGACACGCCCTCCACCATGTTGGCGATGAGGGTGCGCGTGAGGCCGTGCAGGCTCCTCGCCTGGCGCGAGTCGTCGGGCCGCTCGACCCGCACGACGCTGCCGTCGACGACCACCCGCATGACCGGGCTGAGGTCGCGCTCGAGCGCCCCCCTGGGGCCCTTCACCGACACATGGCTGCCGTCCAGGCGCACCTCGACGCCCTGAGGCACGTCGATCGGCCTGCGTCCTATGCGCGACATGCCCTCACCTCACCACACGTACAGGAGGACCTCGCCGCCCAGGCCCCGGCGGCGCGCCTCCCGATCGCTCAGAATGCCTTGCGACGTGGACACCACGGCGACGCCCAGGCCGCCCAGCACGCGCGGCACGCCCTCGCGCTTGGCGTACACCCGCAGGCCTGGCCGCGAGATGCGCCGGATGCCGATGATCGCGCGCTCGCGCGCCCGGTCCTTGGAGTACTTGAGGTGGATGCGCAGGGTCTGGTGGCCGCGGCCGTCCTCGACGGTCTCGAAGTCCCGGATGTAGCCCTCCTGCCGGAGCACCGCGGCGATCGCCGCCTTGGGCTTCGACGCGGGCATCTCCACGCGCTCGTGGCGCACGTCCACGGCGTTGCGGATGCGCGTCAGCATGTCCGCGATCGGATCGGTGGTCATCGGCGTCCCCCCTCTACCAGCTGGCCTTGGTCACGCCCGGGATCTCGCCGCGGTGGGCGAGCGACCGGAAGCAGTGCCGGCACAGCCCGAACCTGCGCATGTACGCGCCGCTTCGGCCGCACAGCTTGCAGCGGCTGAGCTGGCGCACCCGGAACTTGGGTGGGCGACTGCTGCGGATGACGAGCGACTTCTTTGCCACGCCTTGCCTCCTCCGTCGGTCGAGTCTAGTCGCGAAGCGGCACGCCGAGCAGGCGCAGAAACTCGCGCCCCTCCTCGTCGGTGCGGGCCGTGGTCACGATCGTGACGTCCATTCCCCGGATCTTCTCTACCTCGTCGTAGTTGATTTCCGGGAAGATAAGCTGCTCTTTCAGGCCGAGGCTGTAGTTGCCCCGCCCGTCGAATCCCTTGGGCGAGAGGCCGCGGAAGTCGCGCACCCGCGGCAGGGCGAACGTGGTCAGGCGCTCGAGGAAGTCCCACATGCGCCGGCCGCGCAGCGTGACCATCGCCCCGATCGGCATGCCGGCGCGGATCTTGAACGAGGCCACCGACTTGCGGGCGCGCCGGATCACGCCCTTCTGGCCGGTGATCGTCGACATGTCCTTGAGCGCGCTGTCCAGGGCGCGCGGGTTCTGGAGCGCGTCGCCCACGCCCATGTTGACAACGATCTTGCTGAGCTTCGGCACCTGCATCGGGTTCGTGTAGCCGAAGCGCTCCGTCAGCCTCTGGCGCGCCTCGGTCTCATAGCGTTCCTTGAGCATCGCGTCCTCCTGCCTAGCTGTCGATGGTCGCACTGCAGCGCTTGCAGGCGCGCACGCGCTCCCCGTCGTCCTCGACCTTCACGGCCACGCGGGTGGGCTTGTGGCAGTGCGGGCAGACGAGCATCAGGTTGGAGGCGTGGACCGGCGCCTCCTTGGTGATGATCCCGCTCTGCGGGCTTTGCAGGGACGGCTTCTGGTGGCGCTTGACCTTGTTGATGCCATCCACCACCGCCCGACCCTCGGCCGGCAAGGCGCGGGTCACCTTGCCCCGGAGCCCTCGGTCCTTGCCGCTCAGCACGATCACCGTGTCGCCGCGCCGGATGTGCATGGTCGCCCCCCTCAAAGGACCTCGGGAGCCAGGGAGAGGATGCGCATGAACTCTCGCTCGCGCAGCTCCCTTGCCACCGGTCCGAAGATGCGCGTGCCGCGAGGCTCGTGCTCGTCGCGCAGGATAACCGCCGCGTTGTCGTCAAAGCGAATGACGGTGCCGTCCGCCCGGCGCACCGGCCGGCGGGTGCGCACGATGACGGCGCGCACGACGTCGCCCTTCTTGACGACGCCGCCGGGGCTCGCCTCCTTCACCGCGGCCACGATCACGTCGCCCACGCGGCCGTAGCGGCGGAAGGAGCCGCCGAGGACCTGGATGCACATGATCTCCTTGGCGCCGGTGTTGTCCGCCACGCTGAGGCGGGTCTGGCTCTGGATCACTGGCCGCTTCCCTCCGCCGCGGGCGCCCCACCGGGGCCGAGGACCTCGAGCACGCGCCAGCGCTTCTCCTTGGACAGGGGCCTCGACTCCACGATGCGCACCCAGTCGCCGGCGCGCGCCCGGTTGTCCGGGTTGTGCGCCTTGTACTTGTTCGTGCGCCGGATGCGCTTCTTGTACAGCCGGTGCGCGGTGATGCGCTCGACCGCCACGACGACGGTCTTCTCCATCTTGTCGCTGACGACGCGCCCGACCATCGTCTTGTGCCGGGGCCTCGTCGCGCTCGCCTCCGCCTGGGCCACGTTGGGTCCCTCCCTTCCTTAGCCGCTCTCAGCCGGAGATGCCCAGCTCGCGCTGCCGCAGGATGGTCTCCACGCGCGCGATGTCGTGGCGCACCTCGCGGATGCGCGAGGGCTTGTCGAGCTGGCCGGTCGCCGCCTGGAAGCGCAGGCGGAAGAGCTCGGTCTTGAGCCCCTGGAGCCGCTCGCGCAGGCTCTGGTCCTCCTCCTTGCGCAGCTCGCTCGCCGTCACAGGGTCGCCCCCTCCTCCGCCTCGCGCGACACGAAGCGGGTGCGGATCGGCAGCTTGTGGGCGGCGAGGCGCATCGCCTCGGCCGCAACGTCCTCGGGCACGCCGGCCATCTCGAACATGATGCGGCCGGGCCGGACCACGGCCACCCAATACTCGGGCGAGCCCTTGCCGGAGCCCATCCGCGTCTCGGCCGGCTTCTTCGTCACCGGCTTGTCGGGGAAGATGGTGATCCACACCTTGCCGCCGCGGCGGATGTGGCGCGTGATGGCGATTCGGGCAGCCTCGATCTGCCGGTCGGTGATCCACCCCGGCTCAAGCGCCATGAGCCCGAACTCGCCGTGGGTCACCCGCGTGCCACGGACGGCGCTGCCCTTCATGCGCCCGCGCATCTGCTTTCTGTGCTCGACCCGACGTGGCGCCAGCATCAGGACTCCGCCCCCTCGCTGGCCGGCAGGGCGCCGCCCGTGGCGATCACCGGCGTCTCGACGGCGGCGCGCGGCGGCGGCGGTGCCGCCTGGCGGCCCTCGGGCCGGCCGCCCGCGCGCTCGCCGCGCGCACGCTCCGGCGCCTTGTAGATCCACACCTTGACGCCGATCTGGCCGTAGGTGGTCTTGGCCTCGGCGATGCCGTAGTCGATGTCGGCGCGCAGGGTATGCAGCGGCACGGTGCCCTCCCAGTACCACTCGCGTCGGTGCATCTCCGCGCCACCCAGGCGGCCGGCGGTCATCACGCGGATGCCCTTGGCCCCCTGGCGCATGGCGCGCCCGACCGCCTGCTTCATCACGCGCTTGAACGAAACGCGCTTCTCGAGCGCGGCCGCCACCGACTCCGCCACCAGCTGGGCCTCGGTGTCGGGCGAGCGGATCTCGCGGATGTCGACCGACACCTTCTTCTTCGTCATGATCTCGAGACGCATGCGCAGCTGGTCGACGGCGGCGCCGCCGCGGCCGATCACCACGCCCGGCTTGCCCGTATGGATAAACAGCTTGATGCGCCCGGGATAGCGCTCGATCTCGACGCGGGCCACGCCCGCGCCGAACAGCTCGCGCTTGATGAAGCGCCGGATCTGGAAGTCCTCCTTGATGTACTCCGGGAAGGACTTCTTGGGGGCGTACCAGCGCGAGTCCCAGTCCCGCGTCACGCCGACGCGGAACCCGTGCGGATGGATCTTCTGGCCCACGTCTACACCTCCCGGGCGCGCACGACGACAGTGATGTGCGCCGTGCGCTTGAGAA
>JAKASY010000094.1 GCA_021817625.1 Bacillota bacterium
TCCGATCTCGCCGCATCGCGTACGGCAGCCTCGCCAGCGGCAACCTCAACCTGTGGATCCTCGACGTCGCGAGCGGTCGGGGCCGCCAGGCCACCGCCTTCCACCACCGGGCCGTGCGCAGCGCGTCCTGGTCGCCCGACGGCTCGACCATCGTCTTCGCCGCGGACCGCGACGGCGACGAGGACACGCAGCTCTTTCGCCTCGACGCGGACGGCGGCTGGCCCGAGCCGCTGGTGACCACGGCCGGAGCCAAGTTCGAGCCCGGCGAGGAGCCGTTCTCGCCCGACGGCGCACGCCTTGCCTACGTGGCGAACGACCGCGACCGCGCCCAGTTCGACGTGTGCGAGGTGTCGCTCGCCGATGGCGGGACGCGCCGCGTCTGGACGCCGCCCGACGCGAGCCTGGCCGGGCTCGCGGGGCGCTCGCCGGACGGCCGCCGGGTGCTGGCCGGCACCGCGCGCTCGAACACGGACATCACCGCCTGGGTCCTTGACCTCGAGGACGGGTCCGCCCGGCACGTCGTGGCGCACGACGCGCCGGGCCTGGACGTGCCCGTCGCGTTCACGCCGGACGGCGGCGGCGCCTACCTGCTCACCGACCGCGGCCGGGACTACCGCGGCCTGGCGCGCTGTGCGCTCGGCGGCGAGTGGCGCTACCTCTATGCGCCCGACCACGACATCGTGACCGCCGCGGCCTCGCCCGACCGCACCCGCGTGGCGGTGATCGAGAACGTGGACGGCTACGCCCTGGTGCGCGTCGTCGACGGCGAGAGCGGCCGGGCGGAGGCTCTGGACGCGCTGCCCGAGGGCTTCGCCCGCTCCCTCGCCTGGTCGCCGGACGGCGCTTGGCTGTACGCCCTCGTCGAGGACCCGCGCCGCCCCGCCGAGCTCTATCGTGTCGAGCTCGCGGACGGGAGGGCGCGCATGCTCACGGACTCGTGGGTCGGCGCCGTCGCCCCGGGTGTCCTCGTGGCGCCGGAGCTCGTGCGCGTGCCGGGCGGCGACGCGGGCGTCGAGGTGCCGGTGTTCGTCTACCGCCCGCACGGCGCCGGGCCCGACGCGCGCGTCCCGGTGGTCCTGTCGATCCACGGCGGGCCCGAGGGCCAGGAGTCCGCGACGTATGCCTATGGGGGCTTCTACCAGTCCCTCTTGGCCAGCGGCATCGGCGTGGTGGCACCCAACGTCCGGGGCTCCACGGGCTTCGGCATCGCCTACCAGAAGCGCATCCTGCGCGACTGGGGGGGCGGGGAGCTGCGGGACCTGGCGGCCGTGAGCCGCTACATGGCCGGCCTCGACTGGGTGCGTTCCGACAGGATGGCCGTGTTCGGCGGGTCGTTCGGCGGCTTCGCCACGCTCTCGGTGGCCTCCCGCCTGCCCGAGGTCGGCTGGGCGGCGGCCGTCTCCCTCTGCGGGCCTTCGAACCTCGTGAGCTTCGCGAAGAGCGTGCCGCCGTCGTGGCGGTCGTTCATGCGCGACTGGGTGGGCGACCCGGAGGACGACCGGGAGCTTCTGCTCGAGCGCTCGCCGCTCACCTACGCACACCAGGTGCGCGCCCCGCTCTTCGTGCTTCAGGGCGCGCTCGACCCGCGCGTCGTGGAGGCGGAGTCGGCGCAGATGGTCGAGGCCGTGCGCGCGTCGGGCGTGGACGTGCGCTACGACGTGTATCCCGACGAGGGCCACGGCTTCGTCAAGGAGGCCAACAGCCTCAAGGCATTCGAGGACATCGAGGACTTCCTGGAGGAGCGCCTCCTCGGCCAGGTGCTCGCGAGCCCGGACCCCGATGGGCCGGTGCGTCCGGCGGAGGCCCCCGCCGCCGATTGACCCTGCCCGCACGCACCGCTATCCTCAGGGTATGAATGGCCGTTCATTCACATCGCTCCTGGATGTGCCCGAGGGCGGCGCCAGGCGGCACCGCCGCCCCCTGCTCGTCAGCGTCACGCGCCGTGTGCCCGCGACGGAGGCGACCGTCGATGCCCTGCTCGCCCGCTTCGACCCGGGTGTGCCCGGGGCCGCGGCGTGGGCGGAGGGCGGCGGCGGCCCGGCGCTCGTGGCGGAGGGCGCAGCGTGGCGGGCGCCCGGGAGCGAGCGCGGCGCGCCCGGCTGGCCCGACGCCGCGCGCGCCTGGCGCGAGCTCGTCGCGACGGGGCGGATCGAGGGGTCGAACGGCGGCGTGGCGGGGCCGACGCTGGTCGGCGCGGCCGCCTTTGACGCGGGCGCGCCGACGGGCGGCCTCTGGGCCGCCTTCGGCCACGGCCGCCTCGTCCTGCCGCGCCGCATGTGGACGCTTGTGGGCGAGCGGCTGTGCGAGACCCGAAACCGGGTGCTCTGGGGCGAAGAGCCGGCTTCCGAGAGCCCGCCCGCGGCTGCCGCCCGGGCGCGGGGCGAGGAGCGGGCGCGGTTCGTCGCCCGCGTCGAGGCGGCGCGCGCTGCCATCGTCCACGGCGATCTCCAGAAGCTCGTCGTCGCCCGGCGCCAGGACGTGCCCAGCGCGCTCGCGCCGACGGACGTGCTGCGCCGCCTCGCGGCGCGCGAGCGCGGCACGTTCACGTTTGCCCTGGCCGCCCCGGGCGCCGTGTTCCTCGGCAGCACGCCCGAGCTCTTGGCGCGCGCTCGCGGCAGCGCCGTAGAGAGCGAGTGCCTGGCCGGCACGACGGGGCGCGGCGATGGCGCACGGGAGGACCGGCGCCTCGGCGCCCTCCTGCGCGGCGACGTGAAGGAGCAGGAGGAGCACGACCTCGTGCGCCAAGGCGTTCGCGCCGCCCTCGAGCGGACGTGCGAGGCCGTGGAGCTCGAGCCCCGGCCGCGCCTGCGCGCCCTGCGCGACGTCCAGCATCTGGCCACGGCCGTGCGGGCGCGGCTCAGGCCGGGGTTCGGCCTGCTCGACGTGGCCTCGGACCTGCACCCGACGCCGGCGGTGGCGGGTCTGCCGGTACCTCAGGCCGTGGCCTGGCTGCGTGCGCGCGAGAACCTGGAGCGCGGTTTGTACGGCGGGCCCGTGGGCTACCTCACGGCGTCGGGCGACGGCACGTTCGCGGTGGCGCTGCGCTCGGGCCTCGTGCGGCCGACGGAGGGCGTCGGGCACCTGTACGCCGGCTGCGGCATCGTCGCCGCCTCCCAGCCCGAGCGCGAGTGGCAGGAGTCGCGCCTCAAGCTGCGCACGATGGCCGCGGCCTTGGGGGTCGAGGCGTGAACGGCCCCTACGAGGGCGCCCAGTACGCTGTCATCGGGGCGCTCGTGGAGGAGCTTGCGCGCGCCGGCGTGCGGGCGGCCGTGGCGTCGCCCGGGTCGCGCTCGACGCCCGTGGCCCTTCTCCTCGAGCGCCAGCCGGAGATCGCGCTCTACGTCCACCCGGACGAGCGCAGCGCCGCCTACTTCGCGCTCGGCATGGCCAAGGCCGGGGGCCGGCCCGTGGCCCTCCTGTGCACGTCCGGCACGGCCGCGGCCAACTATCTGCCGGCCGTCGTGGAGGCGCGCCACGCGCGCGTCCCCCTCGTCGTGCTGACGGCGGACCGGCCGCCCGAGCAGCGCGACGTCGCCGCCGCCCAGACGATCGACCAGGTGCGCATGTACGGCACGGCGGCCAAGTGGTCCGTGGACATGCCGCCGCCCGCCGCCCTCGATGCCGTCGCGCGCCATGCCCGCGTCGTCGGCGCCCGCGCCGTCCACATCGCCCAGGCGGCGCCCATGGGGCCCGTGCACGTGAACATCCCCCTGAGAGAGCCGCTCGTGCCACAGGCCGGCGAGCCCGCGCCGGCGGGCCTCGAGGCCCTGCCTTGGCGCGCTGGCCCGGCCGGCGCCCCCTACGTGCGCTTCGAGTCCGCCGCCGCCGTGGACGGCGAGGCGGCCCGTTCGCTGGCGCGCGCCCTGGCCGCCGCCGACGACGGCATTGTCGTGGCGGGGCCGGAGCCGGGCGACGGCCTGGAGGCGGCGCGCGCCCGCGCTCGCGCTGCCCTGGCCGTGGCCCGGCGCCTGGGCTGGCCGCTTCTGGCCGACCCGCTCGCGGGCGCGCGCGCCCTGCCGGCCGCGATCCGGCGCTACGATGCCTACCTGCGCTCGCCCGACCTCGCGGCGGCGCTCACGCCGCGGGCCGTGCTGCGCCTGGGCGCGCCGCCCGTCTCGAAGAGCCTGGCGGAGCTCGTGGCGCGCGTACCGCCCCAGAGCGCGTACCTCGTGGACGCGCCCGGCGCCTACGCCGATCCCGGCCTGACCACGGGCCACGTGATCGAGGCGCCGGTCGAGGCGCTCCTGAGGCGCGTCGCGGCCCTCGTGCCGGCGGGCCGGCGCGCCGCGGCGCTGACGACGCGCTTCGCCCTGGCCGAGCGCGCCGCGGCCCTCGCCCAGGACGAGGCGATGGCCGCGATGGGCGACTTGTTCGAGGGCCGCGTGCTGCACGAGCTCGCGGCCCTGATGCCGGCGGAGAGCACGCTCTACGTCGGAAACTCCATGCCCGTGCGCGACGCCGACACCTTCTTCCAGGCGCGCCGGCGTGGCGTGGCGGTCCTCGGCAACCGCGGGGCGAGCGGCATCGACGGGGTGGTGTCGAGCGCGCTCGGCGCCCGTGCCGCCTGGCCGGAGCGACCGCTCGTGCTGGCGATCGGGGACATCTCCTTCTTCCACGACCTGAACGGGCTTCTGGCGGCGAGGCGCTTCGGCCTCTCCATCACGGTCGTCGTCCTCCAGAACGATGGCGGCGGCATCTTCTCGTTCCTGCCGCAGGCCCGCCACGGCGAGGCGTTCGAGCGCCTGTTCGGCACGCCCCTCGGCCTGCAAAGCGCGCCGGCGGTGCGCATGCACGGCGGCCGCTTCAGCCGCGTCGACACCGTCCCCGGCCTGCGCCGGGCGGTGCGGTCGGGGCTCGCCAGCACGGGGCTGACGGTTGTCGAGGCCGCCTGCCCGACGCGGGCAGAGAACGTCACGCGCCACGAGGCCGTATGGGCGGCCATGGCGGAGGCGGCACGGCGGGCGCTCGGGGGGGCGGCGCGGTGAGGCGCCTTTGGATTGGCCCGGCCGGCGAGCGCCTGTGCGTGACGCTGCCCCTCGAGCCGGACGGGGAGGGCGTACCGGCGCGGAGCGGGCGGCCATGGCTTCTGGCGCTCCATGGCTTCACGGGCAGCTGGCGAACCTGGCGAACGCTCGCGCGCCAGGTGCGCGGGCGCATGCGCGTGGCGGTCGCCGAGGCGCCCGGGCACGGCGACTCGGACGCGCCGCCCGACCCGGCCGCGTACGACCTGTGGCGTGGCGCGGACCGCCTGGCGGAGGCCATCGGCCGGATCTCGCCCGATCGTCCGGTGCACGTCCTCGGCTACTCGATGGGGGGCCGGCTCGCGCTGCACCTGGCCCTCGCGCACCCCGAGGGCGTCTCCTCGCTCGTCCTCGAGGGCGCCTCGCCCGGCATCGAGGACGAGGCGGAGCGGCGCGCCCGCCAGGAGGCGGACGAGGCCCTCGCGGCCCAGATCGAGCGTCAGGGCGTCGCGGCTTTCGTCGCGCGCTGGCAGGCTCTGCCCCTGTTCGCCGGTCAGGCGGCCATGGCCGAGCGCCGGCGCGCGGCGCTCAGGCGCGAGCGCCTGGGCCAGCGTGCCGAAGGGCTGGCCGCGAGCCTGCGCGGCGCAGGCGCCGGCCGACAGGACAACCTCTGGCCAAGGCTTGGGCAGCTCGCCGTGCCGGTACTGTTCGTGGCCGGCGCGCGCGACGAGCGCTACGCCGCGATCGGCCGGCGGCTCGTGGCGGCGGTGCCGCGCGCACGCCTTGCCCTCGTGGCGCGCGCCGGCCACAGCGCCCACCTGGAGCGGCCGCTCAGCTTTCGGCGTGCGGTCGAGGCGTTCTGGGACGAGATCGGCGCGACGGCGCCGCCCTGAGCGCGCCGCCCCGCATGCGACAGTCCGGCGGCAAGGAAGGTGGGGCGATGGTGCCCGAGTGGAAGAGCGTGAAGGCGTGCGAGGACATTCTGTTCGAGACGGCGGACGGCATCGCCAAGGTGACGATCAATCGGCCCGAGGTGCGAAACGCGTTCCGTCCCCGTACCCTGTTCGAGCTCAGCGACGCCTTCCGCGTGATCGCGGACGACCCCTCGATCGGCGTCGCCATCCTCACCGGCGCCGGCACGGAGGCGTTCTGCTCGGGCGGCGACCAGCGCGTGCGCGGCGTCGGCGGCTACGTGGACGACGCCGGCGTGCCGCGCCTGAACGTGCTCGAGCTGCAAAAGCAGATCCGCTACCTGCCGAAGGCCGTGATCGCCATGGTCGCGGGCTACGCCATCGGCGGCGGCCACGTGCTGCACGTCGTGTGCGACCTCACGATCGCCGCGGACAATGCGCGCTTCGGCCAGACCGGGCCCAAGGTCGGGAGCTTCGACGCCGGCTACGGCGCGGCGCACCTGGCGCGCATCGTCGGGCACAAGCGCGCCCGCGAGATCTGGTACCTGTGCCGCCAGTACACGGCCGAGGAGGCGTACGCCATGGGCCTCGTGAACGCCGTCGTGCCCGTCGACCGCCTGGAGGAGGAGACCGTGGCGTGGGCGCGCGAGATCCTCGCCAAGAGCCCGACCGCGATCCGCTTCCTCAAGGCGGCATTCAACGTGGACACCGATGGCATGGCCGGCCTGCAGCAGCTCGCCGGCGACGCCACGATGCTCTACTACATGACCGAGGAGGCGCGCGAGGGAAGTCGCGCCTTCCTCGAGAAGCGCGCCCCGGACTTCTCCCGCTTCCCGCGCCTGCCCTGATGACGCCTTCCGTGAGCTGGCTTATGCGCCGGGCGGAGCGCACGCCCGGTCGCCTGGCGTACGCCGCCGGAGAGCGGCGCGTCGCCTACGGCGAGCTCGCGCCATCGGCCGCTGCCCTGGCGGGCCGCCTCCTGGACGCCGGAGCGGACGGGAGGAGCCCGATTGCGCTCTGGGCGCCGAACGGCGAGGCCTTCATCGTGGGCCTCGCGGCCATCCTGCACCTGGGCGCCGCGGTGGTGCCGCTCAACACGCGCCTGACCGACGACGAGGCCGCGTGGCAGCTCGCCGATGCGCGTCCGTCCGTGCTCTGCGCGGCGGCGCCCCTGCTCGAGCGGGGCCGTGCCCTGGCCGCGGCGAGCGGCTGCGCCTTCGT
>JAKASY010000095.1 GCA_021817625.1 Bacillota bacterium
GGCAACGTGGTGGAGCCGTTCGGCTGGCAGTACCAGAAGTCGATCGGCCTGTATCGCGACGTGCCCGGATGGGCGCTGGCCGCGACCGAGGGCGAGGGCGTGCGCGCCGTGGTCGGAGGACGCGTGGTGGCAAACTGGGTCGATCCGACGGAGGGCCGCGAGGTTGTCGTGAACAGCCGCAATGGCGACTCCGTGATCTACGGCGACCTGGCGTCCCCTGGCCCGGCGGTGGGCACGGCGGTTGGCGCGGGCGAGATATTCGCGCACGTCGGCCCGAGCGGAAAGCTCTCGGGCGTCTCGCAGCCGCATCTCTTCCTTGAGGTGACGGTTGGCGGCCAGCCGGTGTCGCCGTCGGTGCTCCTGGGCAACGTGCCCGGCGCCGACACCATGGCGACCGGCCCGTCGCACGCCACGAGCTCGAGCACCAAGGCGTAGGGCGGGTCGACACCGTTCGCGCTCTCGCGGTCGGTCGCCGTCGCACGGCATCGCCGTTCGCGCGAGCGCATACGCTTAGGCAAACTCGGAGGAAGGGGCCGCGAGGGTGAAAGACCACATCTGGAAGCGCGTGTTGGAAGGCGTACGTTCCTCTGCACACGCAACCGGATCCCCGCTTTCGGCGCGGGCCGCACAGGGCGGCCCGCGCCCGTCTTTTAGGGCATAGCGCCGGCGAGCGTCAAAAGTGCCTGCGGGCCAGGCCCCAGGGTCAGGGTGACGCCCAGGGCCGCCAGGACGAAGCGCTTGTCCTCGAGGGACGCCGCCGTGCGTGCCCGAGCTAGGACGGCAGCCACCGCCGAGGTCGCGGCTCCTGCGTCGCTGACCTCCCCCTGAACGTGGGTAGGCTCCAGCGCGGCGGCTGCAGCGAGGGCGGAGAGCTGGCGCTCGAGCGTCGCCTCGTCGATGAGGTCGTTGCGGTACGCGGCGACCAGCCGCTCGCGCTGGCGCTCGCGCCGCGCCTGGGCGTCGTGGATGGCCGGGCCGGCAGGCGCTGGACGTCGGGTCGCGACCAGGGCGGAGACCTCGCCTGCTCGACCCTCCGCAAGGAGGCTGCGCCGCAGGTGCTGCCACACGGCGGCGTCCAGGGCCTGCGCTGGGTAGTAGGCCGAGGGGCAGGGCGGGCGCGAGCGCTTGCCCGAGCAGGCGTAGCGATGGCGGTAGCCGCCTCCCATCCGGCGGCCGCACACGCCGCAGGTGAGGCGCCCCGTCAGCAGGTAGGGACGGCGCGCCGGCCCACGCGGCCGGTTGCGGCGGGCGCGCAGGCGCGCGCCTGCGCGCTCAAAGGCATCGCCCGCGACAAGCTGCGGCACCTCCACATACCCGGCTCCGCCCATCTGCGGCATGCGGCCCAGGTAGGTGGGGTTTGTCAGGATGCCGTAGACGCTCGTCTGCGACCATGGCCCGCCGTGCTTGGCGGCCACGCCGACCGCGTTCAGCCGTTCGGCGATGGCGTGGGTGCCGTGCTCCTCGGCCAGGCGAAAGATGTGGGCGACGACGGGCGCCTCGGCCGCGTCGGCGAGGAACCGGCCCCGGGCCTTGTCGTAGACGTAGCCGTAGATCGTGTGGCCACCGCCCACGGGACGGCCCTCACGGGCCCGCGCGAGCTTGCCGGCGGTCATGCGCTGGCGGATCTTGTGGGTTTCGAACTCCGCGATCGCGCCGCGCATGGCGAACAGGAGCCGGCCGTCGGCGCTCGCGGTCATGGCGAAGTTCGTGAACTCCACCTCCGCGCCGCCCCGCCGCATCTCGTCCACGAGCAGGAGGAGGTGGGCGAGGTTGCGCGAGAGGCGATCGGGGTCGTAGCACACGACCAGGGGCATGCGGCCAGCAGCGACGTCGGCCCGCAGGCGGTCCAGGGCGGGGCGCTCGAGTAGGGTGCCGGAGACGCCGGCGTCCACATAGGCGACGACCGCCGAGGCGCCCAGGCGGCGGGCGTGGGCTTCACACTCGGCCAGCTGGCCTTCGAGGCTTGTGCCGTGCTCCGCCTGCTCGTCCGTCGAGACCCGCGCGTAGAGCGCGGCCGCCTTGGCTGTCAAGCGCGCGCGGGCGTCGGCTCGGGCGGCGGGGCTGGCGGCGCATCGACCCCGTCCGGAGCGCCCCGCAGGCGCAGCCACGCGTCCACCAGACGGGCAAGGGCCTCAAGCCGCTCCTCCGCTCGGGTCGCGTCCACCACCCTTGGCGCCTCCAACCCCGCCTCACCTCCGAACTCGTCCGCTTGAGCGTATGCCCGGGCCCGACCGGGCAATGCGCGTGCGCAGGCGAACGGCCGCTGGAGATCGGCGACTACATCCTGGTCAGCCGCGAGACGGTACGCGAGGCGGCGCGCCAGTTCGGTGTGTCGAAGAGTACCGTGCACAAGGACCTGACCGAGCGCCTTCCCCGCATCAATCCGCAAATGGCCGCGGATGTGAAGCACGTCCTGGACTACAACAAGTCCGAACGGCACATCCGCGGCGGAGAAGCCACACGCAAGAAGTTCCTGGAGCGCGAGCTGCAGCCCTAGGGCGCCGCGCGCCGCGCGTTACTCGGGACGCCGGACGAGGCTGACCGTGAGCACGGCGGGCACGCCGAGCAGCACGAGCACCCCGTCTAGCGCCCCGAGCGGCCCGTGCAGCAGCCAGGCCAACGCCATGAGGGCGACGCCGCCCCACAGGAGGTACGGGTCCCCCACGACGAAGTGGTAGAGCCAGAGGACGGCCTTCATTGCACGGCCTCCCGCGCCTGGAGGTTGGCCTCCGGGCGCCGGTGCATGGCGGACACGACAACGACGCTGTAGACGATCAGCGCCGCAAGCAGGACAAGCACGAACACCTCGCCGCCGGGCCAGCTCACGCCGACGCCCTCCCCGGCCCAGAAGGCGCCGAACGTCGTCAGCATCAAGCCGACCACGAATTTGAGAAGGTTCTCCGGCACACGGGAGAGCGGGCTGCGCAGCGCCACGCCCGCGGCGCCGACGATCACGAACGCCGCGACGGCGCCGCTGGCCGCAAGGCCGAGCGCGCCACGCACGTTCGTGCCCGAAGCCACGGCCACGATAATCAGCGCAACCTCGAGCCCCTCGAGCAGCGTGCCGTTGAACGCCGTCGCGAAGCCCTCGGCGTCTAGCCCAGCACTCGCGCGGCCGCTCTTCGACAGGGCCTCCACCTGGTGGGCATAGATGACGTCCTCGGCGTGCAGCGCCTTGCGCCCGCTCTGGCGCAGGATGGCCTTCTTGAGCCACTTGAGGCCGAAGAGAAGAAGGAAGAGGCCGACGATGACCCGGAGCACGCCAATGGGCACGAGATGGAGCACCTCGATGCCGAAGACGCCGATCACGACGAGAAGAACGGCGATGGCGGCGGTGGCACCGACGAGGGCGCTGCGCCAGCCGCGGCTGACGCCAGCGGCCAGCACGATCGTCAGCGCCTCCACCATCTCCACCGACGACGCGAGGAACGCGACCAGCACGGTGGGAAGATAGGTCGCCAGATCGCTCCCTCCTTAATACAGCCGGAAGGCAGGGTTCGCGCCCGGCCGTGGGGACGGCCGGCGTTGGGTTCGATGCGCTTCCGCTCACGACCTATGTTGCCTTAGGGCGCGGTCGAGGTCCAGCGCGCCCGCCGCAGTGCCATTCGCCCGCGTTGACGGGCAGGGGGGGCGATGATACACTCGGCCCGATTTCGGGCGGCTCAAGCGCCCTCCGACCTTGGTCGGGAGGCATGGCGGCCGCCCGCGACGCTTTCCGAGGCACGGAAGGAGCGCGGTCTGTTGGCGCGACGCCTGTTTACGTCGGAGTCGGTGACCGAGGGTCACCCGGACAAGGTGGCCGACCAGATATCTGACGCCATCCTTGACGAGATCCTGGCCCTCGACCCGGAGGCGAGCGTGGCGGCGGAGACCCTGGTGACCACGGGCCTCGTCGTCGTCGCGGGCGAGATATCGACCCAGGTGTACGTGGACGTGCCCCGCGTCGTCCGCTCCACCCTGCGTGAGATCGGCTATACGCGCGCGAAGTTCGGCTTCGACGCCGACACCTGCGCGGTTCTCACCTCGATCGACGAGCAGTCGGCCGACATCCGGGCCGGTGTCGAGCACCCGCTGGAGGAGCGCCTCGGCGGTTCCATCGAGGCCGGCGACATCGGCGCCGGCGACCAGGGCATGATGTTCGGCTTCGCCTGCCGCGAGACCGATGTCCTTATGCCGCTCCCGATCTCCCTCGCGCACCAGCTGGCGCGTCGCCTGGCCGAGGTGCGAAAGAGCGGAGTCGTTCCCTTCATCTGGCCCGACGGCAAGACACAGGTGACCGTGGCGTACGAGGGCAGCGTGCCGGTCGCCGTCGACACCGTTGTGGTGAGCACGCAGCACATGCCGGACGTGGACCCGGATGAGCTGTCCGAGGCGGTGCGGCGAGAGGTGGTCGAGAGCATCGTGCCGCCGGCCCTTCTCGACGGGGCCCGGGTGCTCGTGAACCCGTCGGGGCGCTTCGTCTTGGGCGGCCCGCAGGCGGACACCGGACTCACCGGGCGGAAGATCATCGTGGACACGTATGGCGGCTACGCCCGCCACGGCGGCGGCGCGTTCTCCGGCAAGGACCCCACCAAGGTCGACCGGTCAGGCGCGTATGCGGCCCGGTACGTCGCCAAGAACCTTGTCGCGTCGGGACTGTGCGACCGGTGCGAGGTCCAGCTCGCGTACGCGATCGGCGTGGCCGAGCCCGTATCGGTGCGCGTCGACACGTTCGGCAGTGGCCGCGTGAGCGACGACCGCCTGGTGGAGCTGGTGCGGCGCCACTTCGACCTCCGGCCCGCGGCGATCATCCGCACCCTCGGCCTCAGGCGTCCGATCTACCGCCGCCTGGCGGCCTACGGGCACTTCGGCCGCGGCGACCTGGAGGCGCCGTGGGAGCGCACCGACATGGCGGACACGCTGCGCGCCGATGCCGCGGTCGGCAGCATGGGGCGCTAGCACGGCGCAGTCCGCTGCCATAGCCTGGGGCACCGAAAAAGGGGAGTGAGACCCTTGGTGCCCCTTCTCATGTTCCTCATCGCCTGTCTGGTGCTCTGGATCCTCCTCGGGACGGACTGGCAGCCGCCGCCGGGCGAGCTCGCCCTCGTAGTGCGCGTCCGCGACAGCGACGCGGTCCTGGAGATGGTGCTGCGCGAGGCGGAGCGCGCTGGAATCTCCCGCCTGACCATCGTGGACGAGGGCTCGAGCGACGGATCGGCGGGCATCGCCACGCTTTGGGCGCGCGCCCACGCCGGCGTGGAGGTGCACCAACGCCTGGAGTTGGAGGCGCTGGGCGCGAGCGTTCTGGTCCTCGACCTGCGAGCGCCGCTCGGCGCTCGCTCGGCGGAGCAAACCCTACGCTGGCTCGAGGCGACGGTGCGCTCGTAGCGGGTGTACCAAAGGAGGATCGGCGCCGCGGCTCACGAAGGCTCCACGTCCACCCACCGATCTGGAGGTGGCAAACGTGGACGTTGCGGTACGCGGCCAGAACCTCGAAGTGACGCAAGCGCTCGAGTCCTACCTCGGTTCGAAGCTCCGCAAGCTCGACCGCTATCCGGGAACGGGCGCCGCCCAAGCCCGTATGCGCCTGGACGGCGAGGCCCACGTGGTGGAGGTCACGGTGCCCGTCGACGGGCGCGTGCTCCGGGCGGAGGCGTCGAGTCAGGACATGTATGCGTCGATCGACGCGGTGAGCGACCGTCTGCTGCACCAGATCAAGAAGTATCGGGACCGCACCGTCGCCCGGGCGCACGCGCCGTCGCCCGCTCCGGCGGCGGCGGACCTGCGCGTGGTGTCGGGCACGCACGGGCTGCCGGACGAGGTGGTGCGCGTCAAGGAGTTCCCCGCCGAGCCGATCAGCGTGGAGGAGGCGGTGGTGCGCCTCGAGCTCGTCGGCCACGACTTCTACGCGTTCCGTGATGCCGCGACCGGCAAGGTGTGCGTTCTCTACCGCCGGCGCGGCAAGGGCTACGGCCTCCTGGTGCCTCAGGGCTAGCGCGCGGAAAGTTTGTCACTTCTGGCGACAGTTGTGGCAGGACTAGCGCGCCTACCATCGAACATACGGACGGGGGAGTGGCTGTAGGCCGCTAACCACGCCCCGCGAGCGTTTATTGCGCGGCGCGCGAATGCCCGGTTGTCGGGAGCCGGTTCGCGCTTTTTCGCGGGTCGCATCCAGCGTTCGCCGATCCTGGAAGGAATCGGTCGGTGGGTGTCGAACCGTGTATGTCTCTGTCCCGAGTGCTTGCCTGGTCGTCCTGTGAAGCGGAGCGTAGCGGCAGGCGGAGGCCTGCACCGACGGACAGTGTGGCGTCCAGATGTTCCGTATGTTTTCCAAGCTTGTCGCCATCTTGGTCGGCAGCGCAAGTTCGGCTCAGGTGGACGAGTAACAGGACGACGGGCGTATGTATTTGGAGGTTGTGGTGTGACAGGGTTGGCGGCCTCCGGCGACGCGCGCGTGTTTTCGCGGCAAGCCTGGCTATTTACGGGAATCGTCGGCCTGCTGGCGTCGTGCGTCGGGCTGGTTGTGGTGGCCCCAGGGCTCGCGGTTCTAGAGGCGCACTGGTTCGGCATCGCCGTACTTTCGGCCATCGGGCTGGTGGCGACCGCGGCGCCGCCTCGGGTGCCGTGGGCGCGCATTGTCATCGCAGCCGACACCCTGCCGATACTGATCGCCGCCGTGCTGTACGGACCCGGTGCCGCGTTCGTAGTCGGGGTCTTGGGCACCATGGTGTTCTCGCAACTGTCTCGCCGTCTGTATCGACCGTTTCTGTTCAATCGTGGCGCGCTTGGCCTCACGGCAGCCCTCTCGGCGATGGTGTTCCGCTGGGCGTTGCCGGCAGGGGCCGCTCTCGTGTCGCCCAACGGTGCCCTCGCCTTCGTGGCGGCCCTTGTGGCGTTTGGGCTCTTAAACGAGTTGACGGTCGGTGCGTATGTGGCGATCCTGCACGGGTCGCGCGTCGTGGACGAGGCGCACACGATACTCCAACAGTGGCTGGCACTGGCGGGCGGAGCTCTGATCCTTGGACCGCTAGTTCTGGCGTGCTATCACTTTTGGGGCAACGAGGGGCTTGTGCTCCTGGTGTTGCCTGTGGTGGGAATCAACGAGAT
>JAKASY010000096.1 GCA_021817625.1 Bacillota bacterium
CAGGCCGGCGGCGCCGTCCTCGTGCCCGTGTGGGCCCACGGGGTGGCGCACAGCCCGGTCGCCCTCGGCACCCTGGGTGGCCTCCTGTCGCTCGGCTCGGTGGGCGGCAATGCCCTGGCCACGTGGTTTGCCCCCCGCCTGCCGCGCCGCCTGACCTACGCGGTCGGCTTCCTCCTGGCCGGCGCGCCGCGCTACGCCGCGCTCGCGCTGGCGACGCGCCTGTCGCCCGTGCTCGCCGTCGTCGCCGTCCTGGGCGGCCTGGGCGCCGGCAGCATCAACCCGGTTCTCGGCGCCACCTTCTACGAGCGCGTGCCCCGCCCACTGCAGGCTCGCGTCCTTGGCGTGTTCGGCGCCTCCGCCTGGGCCGGCATCCCGTTCGGCAGCCTCGCGGCCGGCGCGGCCGTGGCGCTGGTCGGGCTTCGCGTGTCGCTCCTCGGCGCGGCGGCGCTCTACCTCCTCACGACCCTGGCGCCGTTCGTCCTGCCCGTGTGGCGCGCGATGGACCGCCGCCCCGCGCCGGTGGGCCAGGCGGTGGACGAGGCCCCCGTCGACGTGCCCGGCGGCGGGTGACCGCCCACAGGCGAGCCGCGGCGGCGGATGGACCCGGGTGCTCCAGGGAAAGACCGGCCAGGGCGCGAAAGCGGCAGGGACACGGGCGCAGGCGAGCACGCCCAAGGAGGCATGATTTTGAGCGAGCACCCGTCGTACCGGCTCCCCCGCACGGCCATTCCCCGCCGCTACGAGGTAGAGCTCTGTCCCGACCTCGAGGCGCTGCGCTTCGAGGGCGAGGCGACGATCCAGGTCGATGTCGTGGAGGCGGCGGACAGCTTCACGCTGAACGCCCTTGGGCTCGAGATCGGGCCGCCTGTCCTGCGCGGTGGCGGGCGCGAGCTGGTCGGCAGCGTGACGTACAGGCCGGAGGTCGAGCAGGCCGTGCTCGCGTGGCCGGAGCGCGTGGCGCCGGGCGCGTGGACGCTCTCCCTACGCTTTGGCGCGGAGCTCGCCAAGGACCTCCAGGGGTTCTACCAGGCGAGGGCGACCGGCCCGGACGGCGCCGGGTCGGTCATCGCCGTCACCGACTCGGAGCCCACGAACGCGCGACGCATCTTCCCGTGCTGGGACGAGCCCGACATGAAGGCCGTGTTCTCGTTCTCGGTCGTCATGGCCGACGGCCTTCGCGCCTTCAGCAACGCACCCGAGACATCGAGCGAGGCCCTTCCCGACGGCCGCCGGCGCGTGCGCTTCGCCGACACCATGCCGATGTCCACCTACCTAGTCGCCCTGGCGGTGGGGCGCCTTGAGACGTCTGAGCCGGCGCACGCGGGCCGGACGCCGGTGCGCGTGGTGGCGCGGCCCGAGCTCATGGGCCTCGCCGCCTTCGCCCGGGAGGAGGCCGTCCTCGCCCTGCGCTTCTTCGAGGACTACTTCGGCGTGCCGTATCCGGCGCCCAAGCTGGACCATGTCGCGGTGCCCGACTTCTCCCCCGGGGCAATGGAGAACCTCGGCTGCGTCGTGTACCGGGAGGAGGCCCTCCTGGTCGACCGCGAGCGCTCGAGCCCGCGCGAGCGCATGGGCGTCTCGGCCACGATCGCCCACGAGACCGCGCACATGTGGTTCGGCGACCTCGTCACGATGCGCTGGTGGAACGGCATCTGGCTGAACGAGGCGTTCGCCACGTTCATGCAGCTTCTGGCCTCCGACGCCATGCACCCCGATTGGCAGGTATGGTCGACGTTCTCGCGCGAGCGGTCGGTGGCGTTCCTCATCGATGGCCTCGCGGCCACCCGCCCGATCGAGTTTCCCGTGGGCCCCCCGGCCGAGGCGATGGCCATGTTCGACGTGCTCACCTACGAGAAGGGCGCGGCCATCCTGCGCATGCTCGAGCGCTACCTCGGTGCCGACGTCTTCCGCCGCGGCATCACGCTGTACCTCGAGCGCCACCGCCACGGAAGCGCCGAGACCGCCGACCTGTGGGCCGCGCTGGAGGCCGTCTCCGGCCAGCCCGTCGGCGCGGTCATGGACTCATGGGTGCTCCAGGGGGGCTATCCCCTGGTGCGCGTGCGGCAGAGCGCGGACGGTCGCGCCCTTGCCCTCTCCCAGGAGCCCTTCCGCTACGGCGGCGGGGGCACCGGGACGTGGCAGGTGCCCGTGGTGGTCGCCTTCGGCCGGGCCGATGGTACGCGCGCCCAGCGCGTACTCCTCCTCGGGCCTGAAGGCGTGACCGTGGATCTGCCCGAGGACTGCGCCTTCGTGCTCGCCAACGCCCAAGCCTCCGGCTTCTACCGCACGGCCTACGACCCCGTCCTGTGGCAGCGCCTGATCGCCGCTTGGCCGACCCTGCACTCGACCGAGCGCTATGCCCTGGCCGACGACGTGTGGGCGGCGGCGGTGGCGGGCCAGGGGTCCATCGCCCAGGTTGTCGACCTTTGGCGGCGGTTTGGGAGCGAGCGCGATCCCGACCTGTGGGGCGGCCTGGAGGAGCACCTGACGCTGCTCGAGGCGATGCTGGAGGACGAGGCCCGCCCGACCCTGCACGCGTTCGCTCGCGCGCTCGCGCAGCCCGTCCTGGCCGAGCTCACGTGGCAGCCGCAGGCGGGCGAGAGCGTCCAGGCGACGCGCCTGCGCAGCATCGTCATCTCGCTCCTCGGCCGCCTGGGCCGCGACGAGGCCGTGGCGGCCGAGGCGCGCCGCCGCCTTGCGGACATCGCGGCCGGCAGCCCATCCACCGACCCGAGCCTCCTGACCGTCGTCGCCATGGTGGCGGCCGCCAGCGGCGGCGAGGCCGAGTGGGAGCGCATGCACGCTCTCTTCCGGTCCGCTGCGACGCCACAGGACGGGCAGCGCTACCTCTTCTCCCTGTCCGCCTTCCGGCCGCCCGAGCTGGTCGGCCGTACGCTGGCGCTCTACGCCTCCGGCGAGGTCAAGGACCAGGACGCCATGATCGCCATCGCGAGCGCGCTCTTCAGCCGCCACGCGCGGGCGGCCGCCTGGGCGCTGATCGAGCGCGACTGGGAGGCGATGCTGCGGCGCTTCCGTCCCCAGATGTTCCAGCACATCGCCTACCCGCTGGCGACGATCGTGGAGGACGGCCTAGCCGAGCGCGTGCGCGCTTGGCTCGCCGCCCATCCGGTGCCCGAGGCTGCGCCCCAGTTCGCCCAAGGGCTCGAGTTCCAGGCCCTGCACCGCGCCATGGCCGTGCGCGTGCGGCGCGACCTGCCGGCCCTGCTCGCGGGCGGCTAGGCGCGTCCCCGGTGGCCGTCGTCAGAACGGGCTGCGCCCGGCCTGCTGCACGATCCGCCACTCGGCCGCGGTGAGGGTGCCCCACTGGAAGAAGGCGGCGCCGCGCGCGCCGGCCGCGCGCGCGCCGGAAACCGCCGCGCTCTCGGCCAGGGGGCCGGGGTTGTAGACGCCCGTGCCGCCCGCGGTGAACGGGTCGTAGCCCTGCAGGACGGGGACGACGGCGCTCGCCGGCGCCTCCGAGCGCACCAGGTCGACCGAGGTGGACACAGCGCGGAAGGCGTCGGCGAAGGTCACCGGGCTCTCCGTGCCCTGCCAGTACGCCATCGGCATGAGCACGTCGCTGTACTCGGCCATGAGCGCGTACGGCACGTGCAGGTCGGTCGGGGGCTCGGCCACCGCGCACACGACGCGCGCCGGTCCCGCCGCGGCGCGCACGGCGCGCAGGTAGGGACGCACGACCGAGGCCGAAAGGTTGCCCTCGAAGTCTGCGCTCAGGCCGTCCACCCGCTGCCCGAGCGGGGTCCGATAGGCGAGCGCCGCCTCGGCCGCGCCGGTGTCGAGCGCCGGGTCGCCCAGGTTCGCCGGCACCCAGGCGACGACCGCGAGGCCGGCGCTGTGCGCGGGACCGAGCAGGCGGTCGAGGCCTGGTTCGCCCCAGAAGCCGGTGCCTGGGATGGCCACCTCGACATACAGCGTGTGCACGCGCTCGCGCACCGCCTGGGCGATGATCGTCTGCGGCGGGGCGTCGCGCGCCACCCAGTAGCTGAGGAACACGCCGGTGCCATCGGTGATCTCGGCCGGCGAGGCCACGACGGAGCAGGGCAGGTACTCGCTCGTCGACAGGCGCAGGGCCGGGGCGCTCACGCGCACGTCGACCGAGCAGTCGGTGCCCTTGGGCGGCGGCGTCAGGGCGACGGAGCCGCCGCTTGCGACGTTCGCCCGGTGCCAGGGCGCGGCCTTTCGCGCCGCGTAGCGCCAGTCCACGTGGAGCGTGGGCCCGTGGATGGGGTTGTTGTGGGCGTCCACCGCGTACGCGGCCAGTGAGAGCGGCTCGCCGGGGGCGGGGAAGGGCGTGCCCAGAAGCGCCGTGAGGCGTGAGGGCGCGTCCGGGCGGACGAGGACCGTGGTCGCTGCCGGGCTGAAGCCGGGACCGCTGACGCGCAAGAGGTACGTGCCCGCCTGGTTCGGGCTGATCAGGAACTGGGCGCGGCCGTGGCTCAGAACCTGCCGCATGGGGGCGAGGGGCCCGCCGTCGGGCGCGGTCAGGGCGAGCGAGAGCGCCACCCCGGAGGGCTTCTCACCCGGCGTCGTGGCGGTCACCAGTACCGCGCTGCCGGCCGTGACCGCGCTGTGCGCGGCGCTCAGGGCGAGCCGGCCGCGCCCGGCCACCGGGATGGAGATGCGCGCGGGCAGGAAAGCGCCGCCCGGGGCGCTCAGGTTGACGATCAGCGTCGCGGGGCCGGTGAACGGGCCGATCGACGAGGCGACCTGGACCGGCAGGCTGGTCACGCCTGTGGGCGCCTCGGCGCCCCACTGCCCGATCGTGACCGGCGGTCCGTTTGCCGGGTGGAGGACGGCCGAGAGCGTGACGGGGACGCGCGCCGGCATCGTGTTCGAGACGCCGGAGGCAAGCACGGTTGCCGACAGCGACAGGCGCCCGCCGGCGTCGAGGGCCGTGGCGCTCGAGAGGATGCTGAGCGAGCCCAGGCTGCCGGGCACCACGGTGAACCGGACGTCGGCCGAGCCCAGCCCGGCGGCGCGGGCCCCGACCCGGTAGCGGCCGAGGAGGGAGGGGTTGTAGACGAAGCGCGCGACGCCGCCGTGGTCGACCGGCGAGGCCGTGATCGCAGGGCCGCTCGGCGGGACGAGCCGGACTTCGATGCGGCGGCCGTTGTCGGCGCGCACCGTCTGCCCCTTGCGGTCGAGCACGGCGAACGTGAAGGTGGCGCTCTGGTCGGCCAGCACGGCCGGCGGCGCGGCAGCGGCCACGACGCGCGTCGGCGCCTGCACGGCGATGAGCACGCGGCTCAGCGCCCGCCCACCGTCCACTCGCGCGGTGAGGGTGGCCACGCCGTCCCGGATGGTGGGCACGAACACGCCGCCGAGCACCACGCCGCCGCGTGCCGACCAGACCACTGGAACGGGCAGCGCCAGCTCTCCGGCGTGCACGGCGGCCGACAGGGACGCGGTCTCGCCCGGCTCGAGCGCGGTCGGCCGCACGACCGCGGTCACCCCGGTGGCGAGCCGTCCCAGCACGCGCCCGAGGTCGGCGCCCGTCAGGGCGCGGGCGCGGGTCAGGGCGTCCTCGGCCGCCGCAGGGGTGACGTAGGCGTCGGGCGCGAAGGCGCCGTGGACGGGCGAGAGCAGGCCCAGCTCCAGGGCGATGCGCACGGCGCCCCAGTCCTGGCGCGGGATCGCGCCCGCGTCGCTGACCGCGGGCGCGCGCTCGAGCAGCGATGCCTCCGGCCCGAGGGCGAGGACGCCGACAAGGGCCTGCGCGAGGTACAGGCGCGTCACCGGGGACGCGGGCAGGAAGCGTCCGCCCGGCGCGACGCCGAACGCGCCCGCGCCGGCCGCGGCCTCGATCGCCGCCCGCCCGGGCGTGTGCACGCCGACGTCGCGATAGGCGGGCCCGATGTCCGTGGGAACGAGCCCCCACGCTGCCGTGAGGAGCTCTGCCAGCTGGGCGTGGGTGATGCGGCCCGGGCCGGCCCCCGGCAAGGCGGGCGGGGGAGGGGGCTGGGTCGGCGGCAGGGGCCGCCGCACCGGCCGGGGGGCAGGCGGTCGTGCGTGGCCCGGCACGAGCGACTCGACACGCGCCACGAGCTGGTGGGCGCGCGCTCCCAGGGCGACCGCAGCCTGCCGGCCGCCCGGGCGGGCCGCCATCCAGGCCGCCAGCGCGACGATGCCAAGGACGCCGACGCTGAGGGCGATGCGGCCGGGACGCCCCTGCCGGCGCCTACGCCGGCGCGGCGTCGGCGCGATCGGGCGTGGGCGCACGCGTCCGGCCTCCTTCGCGGCCCGCAATCCGAGTTCACGTTACATGATCGCGGCCCAGAGCCCTGGTCGGCAATCCCTGTGACGAGCCGTGACGCAAGCGAGGGGGCCGAGGCGCGGCCGCAGCGGTCGCCCGCGCCGGCTTTGCGCCTTGTGGCGGCGCGGACGGCCCCCTAAGATGGCGCTATGGAGGAAGCCTACCGCCCACCGCGGCTCCTCGTCGTGGAGGATGACGAGGCCCTGGCGGGCGCGCTTGAGGAGTACCTGACCGGTCAGGGGTTCGCGGTGTCCGTCGTGGGCCTTGGCGACGAGGCGGTGGAGCGCGCTCTCGCCGACGACGTCGACCTCGTCATCCTCGACGTCATGCTGCCCGACCGGGACGGGTTCAGCGTGGCCGGCGCGCTGCGCGACACGACGAGCATGCCGGTGCTCATGCTCACGGCGCGCGCCGAGCCGCACGACAAGCTTCACGGCTTCTCGGTCGGGGCCGACGACTACGTGGTCAAGCCCTTCGATCCCGAGGAGCTGGTAGCGCGCGTGCGCGCCCTTCTGCGCCGCAGTGGCCGCGGCGACGAGGCCGTCCAGCGCGTGGGACCGCTCCTCGTCGACCGGGCGCGGCGCTCGGTGCACCTGAACGCTCGGACGGTGTTTCTTACGCCGCGCGAGTTCGAGGTGCTCGAGACGCTCGCCGCTGTGCCGGGCCGTCCGCTCAGCCGCAGCCAGCTGATCAGCCGGGCCTGGGGTCCCGACGCGGACACCGAGGACCGCACGGTCGAGATCG
>JAKASY010000097.1 GCA_021817625.1 Bacillota bacterium
TTGGGCCGTTCGTCGTGCTGCCGTGGGCCGTGCGCTCGCAGGCCGACGGCGAGCGTCTCATGGCGCTTGTCGGGGTGGCGCGCGCCCGCCCAGCGGGCGAGATCGCCGTGCCGCTCGTGCCGGCAGGCTACGTGGTCGACACGGCGCGCCGGGTGGCCGATGCCGGCCACCGCCGCGCCGCCGCCGGCGAGCCCTACCTGCACCGCCTGGCCGTGCGCCGCCTGGACCTCGGCGAGGGGGACCTCGTGCTCTTGGCGCCGGTGCCGGTGCGCATCGGCCAGCCGTGGCTCGACGAGATGGCCGCCCTCGGGCTCGGCCGCACTTCCACGGTGGCGCGCGCGGTCGCCTCGCGCCAGCTGGCATCCCGGCTGCGGGCCGCCGGCGTGACGCACGCCACCGGCACGGTCCTGGGAAAGCCCGTGCGCACGCGTCTGGGTGGCGCGGGCGCAGGGCTCCGCGCGTAAAGGCTCCGGGACGCGGTCGCTACGGGCGCAGGATCTCGTCCACAGCCACGCTCACGCCCGGGAAGACGGCGGTCGGCACGTGCTCACCGCGACCCGCGCTGTCCGGCGCCACCGGGAAGGAGTCGGCGCTGCGGCGGTACACCGCCACCGTCTCGGCCTCCGGATCCACCAGCCAGTACTCGCGCACGCCGTAGCGGGCGTAGGCCTTGAGCTTCTCGCCCTGGTCGACGGCGCGCGTGGTCGGGGACAGGACCTCGACGACGATGTCGGGTGGCCCGTTGACGTAGCGCTCCGTGAGGATGCCTTCGCGGTCCTTGGCGACAAACAGGGCGTCCGGCTCGACGACCGTGTGACTCGAGAGCACGACGTCGAAGGGCGCGATGAGCGCCTGGCCGAAGCCGCCGTCTTCGAGGTGCCGGAGCACCACGGCCAGATTCGACACGATCCGCTGGTGGCGGCGGCTGGGCGACGGGCTCACGAACAGGTCCCCCTCCAGGATCTCGTGGCGGCGCCCGTCGTCTGGCATCGCCTGGAGGTCCTCGAGGGTGAGACGGGGGTCGATCAAGGCCATGGGCGGCGCCACCTCGCTTGGGCTTGGTGTGCCCTAGTGTACACTGGCCGACGTCAGGGCGACCGGGGCAACGATGCCCGGGGCGCCGACCGTCAGGCGCCTTCGAGCGTCATGTAGCGCGCCATGCCCTCAGGTGCGCGAAAGCCGCACGCGGCGCGCACGGCGGCCGCGCCGTCGTTGTCGGCGAGGACCCACGCGTCGGATGCGCCGGCTTCCGCCATCCAGGCCCGCACGGCCGCCACGAGGGCGCGCCCCACGCCGATCTCGTAGAGCAGGAGCTCGCGCCCCGCCGCGCCGGAGCGGAGCGGAACGATGATCGCGCTGAGAAAGCCGACGACCGCGGTGCCGACCGCCGCCGCGATCCAGACGAGCACGTGCGGGTCGGCGAGGAACGCGCTGGCGTCCTCCGACGCGAGGGGCGCGCCAGGAGCGCGAGCACCGCTTCGTCGCCCGGCCCCAGGCGACGGACGCGCCAGACATCGCGCCGGGTCGCTACCACGGCCGATCGTCCGGGGGGTCGAGGCGCTCGCCCCGACCCAGGCCGTCCCTCGCGTCGTGCACGCCGGCGACCGCCGGGCGGCGGGCGTCGCGCAGGCGAGCGCGCGCCCGGGACCGGGTCACGAGCTCGTCCAGAAGCCCGCCCGCCGGGGAGACGAACGCGGCCTCCAGGATCTCGCCCGCCTGCGGGCGCACCTCGCCGCTCACCAAGCGGGCGCGGAACACGGCGACGAGCACGGCGAGCTCGACGTTCTCGTACACGCCGACGAGCGCGCTTGGCTCGACCTGGATGCCGGTCTCCTCCGCGACCTCGCGCCGCACCGCCTCGACCAGGGTCTCGCCCGCCTCGACGCGGCCGCCCGGCATCTCCCACGTGTCGGGTCGGTCCCGCGTGCGCACGAGCAGGATCTCGCCTGCGGCGTTCTCCACATAGGCGCAGGCCGCGACCATACGCTGGTTGGGAGGCATCGCAGAGGCCACGTCTTCCCCCCTCCCGGCGGTCGCCTTGCCCTTCCGAAGTCTGCCACTTCGGACGCGGCCGGCCAAGCGACCGTCGGCGGGGGCCCTACGCGGAGGCGCGTCGGTAGCCGGCGAGCGTGCCCAGACGCGCCCACAGGCGCTCGTCGGCGAGCGCCCGGCGCAGGGCATCGCCGGCCTCGCCCGCCGCACGGTGGACGACGAGCTCCACACGCTCCTCGGCGAGCGGCACGAAGGTCAAGCCGAACGCTGCGGCCGCAGCCTCCACGGCGACGCCGGCGTCCGCCTGGCCGGAGCGCACGGCATCGGCGACCGCCCAGTGCCCGGTCAGCACGGGGCCGCCCCGCGCCGCGGCGCCGGGCACGCTCTCGTCGAGGAGGGCGCGGGCCGTCGCGCCGGCCGGGCGGAGCGCCCATCGCACGTCGGGTGCGGTGAGCCGGTCCGGGTCGACGCCCGGCGCGAGCACGAAGCCCTCGCGCCACGAGACGTACGGGACAGCCCGCTCCGCGGCGCTCGCCGCTGCGGTGCTGCCGTGCAGGCTGGCCACGTGGATCTGCCCACTTTCGAGGGCGGCGCGGGCCTCTGCGGTCGTGAGCGGCACGGCCTGCACGATGAGGTGCGGCGCGGCGCGCTCCATCGTGCGCGCCAGGAGCGGCAGGGCGGGGTCGCAGCCACCGAGCCAGACCGTGCGCTCCGGGTCGGCGGCGCCCCGAAGGGGCACGAGCCTGCGCGGCCGGCCAGCCTCGAACTCGACGACCGCGTCGACGTCCTCATCGGGCCGCGCCGGCCGGAGCACGAGCCGGCCGGCGATGCGGCTCCAGCGCACGCGCCCGTCGGCTGGCACGACGCCTCCCCACGCCTCGGCCGCCAGAGCGTCCGCGCCGCCGTGCCCGAACAGCGCCTCCACCGTCGTGCCGAGGGCGCGGGCCAGCGCGAGGGCGTTCGCCAGGGATGGCAGGGCCCTCCCCGCCTCGATGGCGGAGAGGGCCTGGCGGCTCAGGCCGGCCGCGCGCGCAAGGGCATCCTGCCCCAGACCGAGGGCTAGGCGCCGTTCGCGCAGCGGGGTCACGCTACCACCTCCCGAGGGTCATCGTGCTACTTCGCGTCCTGGCGGAGCTCGTTCTTGAGCGCCGCCGGCACGAGGCCGGCGCGCCCGTAGATCGGCAGGGAGAGCGGCGTGAAGCCGTTCTTCTTCAGGTCGGCCTGGCCCTTCGCCGACATCATGAACTCGAGGTAGCGCACGCCCAGGGCGGTGCGCGAGCCGCTCTCGAACAGAGGCCCCGCCCAGATGGCGAGGGGCGTGCCGACGACCTTCTTGTGCGTCATCGGAAGGACGATGGACACCTTCGCGTAGGTCTTGGCGTGCGCCGCGGAGGCGAAGTCCAGTGACGGCGGCAGGGCGATGTAGGGGAGCTTCAGCTCCATCGCCTGTGGCAGAAATCCGCTCGAGGCGTCGACGCCGCCGGCCTGGAGCTCCGCCGGCAGAGCCGTCTCGGCGAACACCTGGTTCGCGTTCTCGAGCGGGCCGAGGATCTTCTCCGGCGTGTTCGCGGGCAGGCCGTAGAGCTTCGTCGCCAGGTGGACCATGAGGACGAACGCCTGGCCCTGCGGGTCTGTCTCGGGATTCGTGCGCCCCAGCTTGAGGCCCGGCGTCTCGAGCAGCGTGAAGAGGTCCTTGAGCGGCCTTCTGCCCGCGGCGATGGCCCTGAACTGGGCCGCCCACCTGCTCTTCGGGTTGTACATCACGACAAGCGGCTGCGAGGCGACCGACACCGCCCACGGCATGAGCTTCGAGCCGACGGCGGCGAGGCCGCCGGTGCCGACCGACTCGAACACGTCGCCGATGACCTGGCCGCCGACGATCTCGTGGGCGAGCGCCAGCGTCGCCTCGCCCTGGCCCTGGTAGGCGACGCCGGTCGCCTTGCTGAAGGCCGGGCCGAGGATCTGGTCGTTGATCGCGGCGAGGGAGCCGGCGTAGAGCACCCGTACCGGCGAGCTCGCGGCGGAGGCGCCGATTGCCAGGGCAGCCGAGGCGACGGACAGGGCGATGGCGCCGGCCAGGGCGGCGCGCCAGGCGAAGCGGTGGGCGGTTGGCAAGGTAATCCCCCTTTGCATACGACAAGCCGACTTTACGTCCACGGCATGCCAGGCGCAAGGATTACCAGGGCGCTGCCTCCGCCTGCAGGGGAAGGCGCGGACCTGCGGGCGCGATCACGCGGACGGCGTCGCCCGGCGCGGGTGGGGACGAGCCGTGCAGCGCCACCGCCGCCTCGCCGGCCGGCTCCAGGTCGAGGCTCACGAGGAGCCCGCCTCCCTGGGGCCGGACCTCCCGCACCCGGGCGGGGAAGGCGATCTCGCCGGGACCCGGTGGCGCCGCGTCGATGCGCACGCGGTCCGGGTGCAGGAGCAGCGCCTCGCCCTCGCCGACGGGCGCCCAGCCGTCGTAGCCGATCAGGCGGGCCGCGTGCCAGGTCGGCGGCGCGTCCAGCATGGCCTCGACGGGCGCCTCGAGGACGACCCGGCCGTGCTCCAGCACCGCCACGCGATCCGCCACGCGCTGGGACTCGGCGACGTCGTGCGTGGCCCAGACGAGCGGCAGGCCGCGCTCCCGGGCGTAGGCCCGAAGGCGCGGCCCGAGGGAGCGGCGCCGGCCGGGGTCCTGGGCGGAGAGCGGCTCGTCGAGGGCGACCGCGGCGGGGCGGCTGGCCAGCGCCTGGACGATGGCCAAGCGCTGCGCCTCCCCGCCCGAGAGGTGGCGGGCCGGGCGGTCGAGGAGGGGGCGCACGTCGAAGCGGTCGATGAGCGCCTGGACCTCCGGACCCAGGCGGCCGTCCGGCGCGGCGAAGGCGATCTGGGCGGCGACGCTGCCGCCGGGCAGCGGGCGCGGTCGCTGCGGCACGACGGCAATCGCCCGCCGGTGGGGCGGCAGGCCCAGGAGCGGCCGTCCGTCCACCTCCGCGCTTCCCTCGGCCGCCTCCGCGCCGGTGAGGGCATGGAGCAGGGTGGTCTTGCCGGCGCCGGTATGGCCGAGCAGGCACAGCACCTCGCCGCGCTCGACGGTGAGATCGGCCGCGACCTCGAAGTCCGCCCGCCGCACCCTAAGGGCTAGACGCAGCATCGCCCCACCCCCCTCGCAGGACGAGCGGCAGCGGCAAGGCGGCCGCGAGCAGGATCACGGCGAGCGGGAAGGCGGCCGGCAGGCCGATCTCCTCGAGCGACACCCAGATGTCGACGGGCAGGCCGGTCGGGTGGTAGGCGACGACGATCGCCGCCCCGAACGCGCCGACCGCCCGCGCCCAGGCCATCGCCACGCCCACCGCCAAGCCCGGGGCGGCCGCCGGCAGCGTGATGCGGGCGAACACCTGCCAGGGCGTGCGCTGCCAGGAGGCGGCCGTCAGTTCCGCCTGGCGGTCGGCCCGGGCGAAGGCGGCGGCCGCCGCGAACACGTAGTAGGGGACGGCCTCGTAGAACGAGGCGAGCGTGAGGGCGAAGAGGGAGTTCACGCTTCCCAGGCCGAGCCCCGTGGTGAAGGCGCCGATCGGCGTGTCGGGCCCGAGCAGGTAGATGAGGGTGAGCCCGACCACGAGCGGCGGCATGAGAAGCGGCACGAGCAGCACGCCGTCCACGAGGCGGCGCACGCGGCGGCTGGCCATGCGGCTCGTCCAGTAGGCGAGGGGTGTGCCGAGCGCGACGCAGGCGGCGAGGGCGAGGGCGGCGCTCACGAGCGACGTGCGGAGGGGGCCGGACGACGCCTGCGCGAGCGCCGCCGGGACGTTCTGGTAGTAGGCGTGGAGGAGCAGGGCCGCGACGGGCGCGACCAGGACGCCGATCGCCACGAGGGCGACCAGGGGGAGCGCGGCGCGGCGCATGCGGGGCGATTCGACCTCCTCCGGCGCGGGCGTCGAACGCGGCCTCGGGGCCAGGAGTTCGCCCGCTCGGGGCCGATCCCCTCGCGCTGCCCGGGCGGCCAGGCGCGTCAGGGCCGCCGGACGACGGGCTCGTCCGCGCCTGTAGTACGATTTGCGCGGGAGCGATGCCTCCGCTGACGACGCGCCCGAAGAACGGAGATGGCCATGGACGACAGCCCGATGCTCGTGTTCGCTGGCAGCGGCAGCCCGAAGCTGACCGCGCGCGTGGCGGACTACCTTGGCGTGGCGCCGGGGCGGGGCGAGACCCTGCGCTTCTCGGATGGCAACCTGTTCGTGCGCATCGGCGAGAACGTGCGCGGCCAGGACGTGTACCTGGTGCAGTCGACGGTCTTCCCGGCGAACGACAACTTCATGGAGCTGCTCTTCTGGGTGGACGCGTTTCGCCGCGCCAGCGCGGCCTCCGTGACCGTCGTCATGCCCTACTTCAGCTACGCCAAGGGCGACAAGAAGGACGAGCCGCGCGTGTCGATCCGGGCGCGCGTCTGCGCGGACGCGATCGAGGTGGCGGGGGCCGACCGCATCGTCACCGTGGACCTGCACGCCCCCCAGATCCAGGGCTTCTTCCACAAGCCCGTCGACAACCTGCGCGCGGCCGGCGTCCTGGTCGACGGCATCCGCGCTCTCGACCTGCCCGACCCGGTCGTCGTCGCGCCCGACGCCGGCTTCGCCAAGGCGGCGCGCACGTATGCCAAGGCCCTGGGGGCCGACCTGGCGATCGGCGACAAGGAGCGCCTCGCCCACGACGAGGACGCACGCATCCGCACGATCATCGGCACGGTGGCCGGGCGGAGCGCGGTCATCGTGGACGACTTCACCGTCTCGGCCGGCACGCTCGCGAGCGTGGCGGAAGAGCTCCGGCGGCGCGGCGCCGGTCGGGTGGTGGCTGCCGTCACGCATGGCGTGCTGACGGCCGGTGGCGCCGAGCGCCTCGCCCACAGCCCGATCGAGCGCCTGTTCATCACCGACACCGTGGAGAACCACCCGACCCCGCTTCCGGCCAAGGTCGAGGTGGTCTCCGTCGCCGCGCTCCTGGGCGAGGCCATCCGCCGCATCCACCGCCGCGAGAGCCTCAGCTCG
>JAKASY010000098.1 GCA_021817625.1 Bacillota bacterium
AGGTGAGCAGTCCGATCCCTCCCCAGTCGCTCCGGGCGCGGGCCGGGCGGCTGGGTCGATCGTCACCGGGGACAGGCCGTTGCCGCAACGAGGCTTGTCCAGCACCGCGCCTCGCCAAGCCCCACACACGGATAGCGTAGATCTCCAGCAATCAGGTCACCGAGACGCGTGGTCCACCAGCAACCGTACCCGGCCGGCCGGAGACGCCGGCCTGACGCCCAGCGAGGGCAGGGACCGGCGCCCGAAGAGGGCGACCGGTCCCCGTGCGTGCAAGGGCCCAGGGTGCTACGCGTGCTCGCGCGACTCGTCCAGCCGGCAGATGCGCGCCGCCAGGAAGGCGAACACGACCGTGTAGCCGGCCAGCATCAGGAGGTCCCCCGCCGTTGGCGAATGCCCGTCCAAAAGGCGCCAACCCAGGTCCGCGTACCGGTAGGACGGCGTCCAGGGAGCGATGTCCGAGGGCGCTATGGCGTTAGGGCCGCACCCACGGGCGCTTTCCTGGACCACGAGGGCAACCTGGCCAACAGACCAAGAGGCCGCCGCCCTGTGCGTGGCGATGCTACGGCGAGGCGATCCAAGGTGAGTGGGTTCAGCCTCAGAAGCGGCGGGGGCGCTCCTCGCGCGGCCTCGCCTCGTTGACCGTCAGGGCGCGGCCGTCGTATTCAAAGCCGTTCAGGGCCTGAATGGCGCCCGCCATGTGCTGCTCATCCAGCTCGACAAACCCGAAGCCCTTGCTACGCCCCGTCTCGCGGTCACTGACGACGCGCGCCGACTCGATCTGAACGTTGGCTTCCGTAGCAAACAGGTTCCGGAGGTCCTCTTCTCCGGCCGACCACGGCAGGTTACCGACGTACACAGTCTTGGTCATCTCGTCACACTCTCCCCATGACGGAAGTTTGCACCGGGAAGAAGCAGCGGAGTCCCAAGATCTGCGTCGCCCAACCCGTTATGCCTCCCTATCGTACCACGCGCCCTTCCGATTGAGGTGGACCCGGTGGCTGCCAACCGCCTGCCCGTCGAGTCCCTCGCCGCACAGGTGAGTGCCCCGGGGCAGTCCTCGTAACCGGCGCGCGACACCGGGAAGCCGCCCTGTGCCTACTTACACCGGCGCCGCTGCTCACATGCGTGACCAGGCGCACCCCCTTGTCCGGATCGAACGTCCGCACCGCCTTGATCAGGCCGATGGCGCCGATGTCGATCAGGTCCTCGGGATCCTCGCCCGTGTTCTCGAGCTTCTTCAACGAGATGGGCGACGAGGCGTAGGCCTTGCTCCTCGAGCAGCTGCTCTGCGCCGGCACCGCCCCGGCGCAAGGCTCGCATCGCCTTCCCCCCTTCTCCTCCGCTGACAGTGACTGTGGGAGGGCGTTGCCGGAAAGCTAGCCCACCAAAACTCTGCTTTGCCAGTTCGGCCCCGGGGAGCCGCACCTGTACACCGTATACACCAGCGCCGCTGGCGCAGGTGTGTTGATCGGCGGTCAGAACCGCCGCCGGACCCTGGCAGCCATTCGTGGCGCGCACGCTCGGAGACCGGCGCTACCTCCACCTAGACGGCCAGGCGCACGCGCGGACCGGCGCCGGGGAGCGTTGATCCGCGGCGCGCGGCCTGCCAGGCCAGGAACGGTCACCCGAAGAGGCGCCATCGCTGCACGCGGACGCCCCGTGCACGGCCACCGCCCGTGCAAACTCCTCTACGCAGCCGCGTGCCACAAACGCGTACACTGGAGGCTGCCGTTATCAGGCGCGCCGGTCCGCCCGGTCGCGACGGCGGATTTGTAACCTGGGTACCGCAGGCTTCCCGGACGGGCCTGCCGACCCGCGCACGTAAGCGCAGAAAACGAGGCGGACCATGGACTTCGCCACCTTCACCCACATCGACCCGGTCCTGGAACCCCGCCTACGCGAGTTGTACCTACGCCACCGCGAAGCTGCGGCAAAGGTCGATTGGAGCTACGCCACCCTCCTGCCGTGGCAGGAGGGGCGGAACTTCGAGGACGAGCCCTGGACGCTAGGCCAGCGCCGTCTGAGCGAACCTCTCTACGTCGCGGTGGAGACGGCCCTCCTGACCGAGGTCAACCTGCCTTGGTTCACCGCCGGCCTCGACGACCTCTTCCGCCACAGCCACACCGTCCTCCACGACTTTGTCCGCTCCTGGACGGCCGAGGAAGACCAGCACAGCGACATCCTCCAGACCTACCTCCTGATCACGCGCAACGGCGACCCCCAAGCCATCCACACCCTCCGCCATGACGTGCTGGAGCAGGGGTTCACGATGGAATACCACACGCCGATCGAGGTCATGGTCTACACCACCCTCCAGGAGCTCGCCACGCGCGCCTTCTACATTAGCCTCGCCCAGGCCTGTGACCGCGAGGACCCGGTGCTGGCGCGCATCCTGAGGCGCCTCTCGCAGGACGAGAGCCTACACTACGGCTTCTACCGGGACGTTGTAGCGGCCCACCTCCAGGCGGACCCCAACTACATCTGGCCGGTGGCGCGCGTACTGCGCGACTTCCGGATGCCTGGGAGCGCCATGCCGGACTTCCCGGCACGCATGCGCACGATCGCCGACCACGGCACGTACGGCATTCCGCACTACTATCGCCAGGTCGTGGACACCTTGGTGCGCCAGTGGCGGGTCGAGGCTCTGCTCCCGACCCTGGGACCGGCTGTCCAGGCGCAACAGGACGTGCTCCAGCATCGAGATCGGCTCGGGCGTCTCGCCGCCCGCCTCGGTGCGCCGCCCCTGGCCGCCCGACCCTCGGGCGGCAGCGCCGGCCGCTAGACGTGGATCGACGAGGCGGCACCGAAGCGGCCGGCCGCACGTGAGCCCTTCTGCCAAGAGACCGATATGTGCAACACCGTCGCCGCCCAAAGATCGGGATCGAACGTCAAGACACCAGCTTCTCCGCTCGGACCGCACGCGTGCTCCGTATGCGGCCGTAACGTAAGAACTTCCGCCGCTGGCCGTCGCAGCAGCGCGCGGCGCCGGTGGCGACGCGCACTCCCTTGCCCGGGTCGAACGTGCGCGCGCAGTCCTCATCTCACTCTCACGCCCGACACAAGTAGCGCTCAGGAGAGCACTGCTACAATCTTCGTGTCGTCGCGCGCAAATTGCGTGCGCGCCCAAGCGGCCATCGCGCGAGCGGCAGGCGCCGCCCGACGCGTCACATCGACGATGCCTCCTGGGGGTGAAGCCTTGCAAGCCAGCGTGTCTGCCCTGACGGCGATCACCCAGCTGATTCTGCTCAGCTTGACCGCATACCAGCTGACCATCGCGCTGTTCGGCCTTCGCCCCTATCGTCGGGCCGACGGAGCCGCTGCAAGGCCGCCGCGCTTTCTCCTGCTCACTTGCGCGCACGACGAGGCGTCGGTGATCGCCGAGCACGTGCGCAACCTTCGCGCCCTCGACTACCCGCGCGACGCGTTCGACATCGTGGTCGTGGCGGACAACTGTGGCGACCGCACGGCCGAGGTGGCGCGGGCTGCCGGTGCGCAGGTCTGGGAGCGCACGGACACCTCGCACCGCGGCAAGGGATACGCCCTGCGATGGGCGCTCCACAGCCGGGCCTCGCTTTCGGAATACGACGCCGTCTGCGTGTTCGACGCCGACAACGTCGTACAGTCGAACTTCCTGCGCGTCATGGCCGCGGAGCTTGCCAGCGGCCACAGGGCGAGCCAGGCCTACCTGGACACGAAGAACCCCTGGGACACGTGGGTGTCGGGGGCATATGCCGGCGCGTACTGGTACATGGGGCGCTTCTGGCAGTGGGCCCGCGTCAGCCTGGGGCTCTCGGGAGCGCTCGGCGGCACGGGCTTCTGCCTGGCCACGTCGCTCCTTGCCCAGGTGCCGTGGGACGCCGGCAGCCTGACGGAGGACCTCGAGTACACGTCACGCCTCATCCTGCACGGTGAGCGCGTGTTCTGGACAGCGCAGACGCGCGTGTTCGACGAAAAGCCGCTCACCTACCGGCAGACCGTGCCGCAGCGCACCCGCTGGCTTCGGGGCCACTGGACCGTCGCGGTCACGCACACGCTGCCGCTACTGCGCGCGGCTCGGGCCGCGAGCGGTCGCCGGCGCTGGCAGGTGCTCGACCACCTGCTCTATCTCTGGCAGCCCGCGGTCATCCTCGCCACGGGCGTCAACATCGCCCTGTCCGTCGCGCAGGTGGCCTTCGGCGCGAGCTGGCCGGCGCCCTGGCTGGCCACGTGGCTGCCCGACCCGGTGTGGGCGCTCCTGGTCGCCGTCGGCGTGTTCATCCCCCTCGTCGCCTACGCCTACGAAGACGTCCCCTGGCGCACCTGGGCGGCCTATCCCGGCTTTCTGCTGTTCAACCTGACCTGGGTTCCGATCGCCGCGGTCGCCCTGGCGACACGCAGGAACACCGCGTGGTCGCACACGCGCCACGTGCGCGCCCTCCGCCTCGACGAGGTCGACCCGGCCGCCATGACGGTCGACCGGCTCGCCCTGTGACCCGGCGCGGGGTGCGACCGAACCCGCGCAAGCTCGCCGTCGCCGGCGCTCTCATCGCCGCCCTGGCCTTTGGCCTCACCGAGACCGGGCGGCCGTCGCTCGCGGTGGCACAGCCGAGCTTCCTGCACGCCTACCGCCAGCGCGCAGCCATCCCCGTGCAAGGTCGTCACGTCCTCGCCATCGTCTACATGACGCCGCAGGGGCTGCCGCCGAACACGATGTCCGAGCTCCGCGCCCTTCACGCCAGCGGTGTGCTGCTCTACGCGGCGTGGTACTCGGATGCCTACTTCCCGGTGCGCGCAAATCCGTATGGCATGGCGTCGCCCGCCAACTCGCTGTGGCGCGCGGTCGAGCGCCTGCACCGACACCACGAGTTCGTGGTGGGCGTCATCTCGTCGGCGCTCTTCGACACGCGCCAGGCACCGCCGGCCCAGGCGCGCCTCGTGCAAGACCCCGTGACGCCGACGCAGTACGGGATCTTCGACCCGATCACCGCGGCGCGCTTCGTCCGGGGTCTGACAAGCGACATCGTGCGCTTCGCGCCGATCGATGGCCTGTACGTGGGCGAGCCCTACTTCATCCGCTCGAGCCAGGATGCGGGCAGCCGCAGCACCGCCTTTCCTACCCTCTACCGTTCGCTCATGGCGATCACAGGTCCGGCCCGCGTGCCGCAGGTGATGATCATGCCCTACTCGCTCCACCAGTACCAGTCGGGTGGCGCCATGGACCCCATCCACACGGCCCTTGCGCGCCTTCCCTTCCGCATCGTCGGCGTCGACGCCGAATACGCCGACGCCTCGAACTCGGCGAGCTTTGACCTCGGCTATCTCGGCGCCATGGCGCGCGCCGCCACCACGCTGGCGGCGGCAAGGCCAAGCGCGGTCGAGCTGAGCCTGAAGAACGCCACCCAGACGGCCTACGTGTCGCCGGCGCTGTTCGCGCGCGAGACGCGTCTTTTGCGCCAGAGCGGCACGAGCGACATCGTGGTGTTCGCCGCTGAGTTCCTCGACGGGGCGAAGCCGGCCGAGCGCGCCGCGTACAGCCGCGCGCTGGCGGCGTTCCTGGCGCCTGGCGCGCAGCCGGCGCACTCGACCCGGACGGCATCGCTCAGGCCGTGACCTGCCAAGCGCTCCCTCGACCGAGACGCCCCGGCAGGTAAGCCCCGGCGTCTCGCGAACCCGGCGCTAGTCGGGCGTGCGCCGCGCGCGGCCGCGCCGGGCCGGAAGGGGGCGTCCATGGGCCGCTCGCTGCCGATGCGCGCGACCTGCGTGCTCTTCGCCCTCGCCGTCGCGACGATCGCCTTTCCGATCCAGCCGACGCCCAAGGTCGTGCGGCCGTTCCTCGTCTACTACGGCGGCTTTCCTGCCCATGGCGGTCCCGCCCTCGCCCGCCAGCTGGCGGCGCGCTTTCGCGGCTACCCCGTCGTTGTCTTTGGCTGGGCGCTGCGCCGGCCCGCGCTCGCCGCGCGCGTGCGCGCGGCGCTGCCCCACACGCGTTTTTACGGCTACGTGGACACCGGGCACGTGCGCATGGCGCAGGTGGTCGAGGAGCTCGCCGCCCTGCGTCGCCTGCGCTTCGCCGGCGCGCTCCTCGACGACGTAGGCAGCGGCCTCAGCGCCCACCAGGCAGCCCTCCAGGCGATCGTGGACGCCGCCTACCACGACCACCTGCACGTGCTCCTGAACAGCTTCGACCCCGCCCCCGTCGCCGCGCTGCGACTGCGTCCCGCCCAGACCGCCGTCCTGTGCGAAGACTGGGTGTTCAGCGACGGCGCCTGGCACGCGCCCCGCCCGGAGGCCGCGTACGCCACCCTCTTCCGCCTCGAGGCGCGCGGCGTCGCCGTGTTCATGATCGTCACCGCCGCGCGCGCGCCGGTCCAAGCGGCGGCGGTGGCGGCGGGCGTGCGCGCCACCGTCTACCGCGAGTACGGTGGCTACCTGAGCGTCTCGGGGCCGTACTACTCGGCCCAGTCGAACGCCATCTTCCCCGTCGGGCGACTGCGCGCCATGCTCGCCGCGATCTCCTTCTAGCGCCGCCCGACGCCCGGGGAGGTGGCCGTCGGGCGCGACGAGAACGGGATGGCGTTCTCCAATCCCGGCGCATGGAGGCACGCCCTTGGTCCTGCTCCTCGCCAAGATCGTCGGCACGCCTCTCCTGATCGTCGGCGTAAGCCTGGTTGCCCGCCGCTTCGGCCCCGGCGCCGGCGGCGTCCTCGCTGGCCTGCCGCTCGCCTCTGGGCCGGTGGCGGGGCTCCTCGTGGCCGCCCACGGCGCCGCCTTCGGCCTCGGCGCCGCCGAGGGCATCCTCCTGGGCCTCTTGGGCGCCCAGGCGTTCATCCTGGCGTATGCGCTCGTGGCCCTGCGCGCCGCATGGCCCGCTGCCCTCGCCGCCGCGTTCGCCGCCTTCGGCGTGGTCGGCACGGCCGCCTACCTATCCCGTCCGCCCCTCGCGTTCGACCTGCCTGCCGTGCTCGCCGGCCTCCTCCTCCTGAACCGCGCCCTGGGAAGGCGCGCCAAGAT
>JAKASY010000099.1 GCA_021817625.1 Bacillota bacterium
CGCGCTGTGGGGCGCGGGCGCCCTCGTCGTGGCTGGGGGCGTCGTCGTCTCGCTCGCGAGCCTGCGCTGAGGGCGCGCTCGCTCAGTCGGCGTACAGGCTGACGGAGCTGCGGATGGCGGGCCAGTCGGCGAGCTCGCGCCGCCACCCGGCCAGGATGTCCTCCGGCGGGCGGCCGGCGCTCAGGTCGTTGCGCAGGCGGTCGTCCCCGGCGAGGCGGTCGAGCGCCCGCAGCCCGCCGGGCTGGCGCGGCTCGAGGATGCGGCTCTCCGGTTGGGCGAGCGCGAGGGACAGGAGGTGGATGGAGGCCGGCACGACCTCCGCGTCGGCGGTCGGGTCGACGTGCAGCATGACGCCGCGGCAGACGGTGCCCTCGTGCTTGGAGTAGGTGGGGCGGAAGGCGACCGGCCGGCACCAGAGCCCCGGGCCGAGGCGGGGCCTCAGGGCGTCGGCGAGGGCGAACGGATCGAGCCAGGGAGCGCCGATCTGCAGGAAGGGCATGGCCGTCCCCCTCCCCTCCGAGAGGTTCGTCCCCTCGAACAGGCAGGTGCCCGGGTAGAGGCGCGCCATCTCCAGGGAGTTCGTGTTGGGCGACGGCGCCAGCCACGGCCGGCCCAGGCTCTCCCAGCGCTCGCTGCGCCGCCACCCCTCCAGCGGGACGACCCTGACGGCGTCCTCGTGCCCCTGCTCGCGCGCGCCCAGGAGCGTGAGCTCGCCCAGGGTGAGGCCGTGGCGCATGGGCACCGCCGCGGCCCCCACGAGGGAGCGGTAGGCCGGGGCGACCGCGCGCTGCCCCTCGTACGCACCGCCCAGCGGGTTGGGCCGGTCGAGCACGTAGAGCGCGACGCCCGCCTCGTGGCAGGCGGCGACAAGCTCCAGGGTGGTGCCGAGCATCGTGTAGTAGCGCGCGCCGATGTCCTGGAGGTCGACAAGCACGGCGTCGAGCCCGGCGACCATCGCCGCCGTCGCCTTGTGGCCCGCGCCGTAGACGCTCACGACGGGCAGGCCCGTGCGCGGGTCGGTCGAGTCCTCGACGGCGCCGCCGGCGGGGATGTCGCCGTACAGCCCGTGCTCCATGGCGAACAGGCGCTCGAGGGAGAGGTCGGGGAGCGCCGCCAGGCGCTCCACCGCCGGGCGCAGGTCGCGGTCCACGCCCGTGAGGTTCGTGAGAAGGCCGACCCTGCGTCCGCGAAGCTCCGCCGGGCACTCGTCCAACACTCGCTCCAGCCCTGTGCGCACGCCGTCCACTCCCTTGCCGCCCCGGCCGCGGGGCTGGCGCGCGTCTTCGAACGCGTCCAGTCTGGCGCGCTCGCGGTCGACCTTCAACCCGCCATCGTTCGACCCGGGCACGATGCTTCGATGGAAAGGCAGAAAGATGTGAGCAGGGAACGGCCGGACAAGGCGAACATTGCCGCGACTGGCAGTTGGTCGGTCAACCGGTCGACCGGTAAACTGGGTAGTCATGGGGACGCGAAAATGGACCACCCGTACGGCTTCACCCCGGGCGAGAAGGGGCACCCCGCGCGCTCCGCCGCCGACTACCGGCTGCAGAAGCTCGAGGAGGCGGAGCGGGCGGCGCGTGTGATCGGCGCCTCGGTGCGCGTCCTCGACCACCCCGACGGCGAGCTCGAGGTGTCGGACGACGTCGCCTGGGAGGTGGCGGACGTGATCCGCGAGCTCCGGCCGGAGGTCCTCGTCACGCACTGGCGCGGCTCGGGCCACCGCGACCACGACAACTGCCATCTCATCGCGCGCCGCGCCCTGTTCCTGGCCGGTCTCGCCGCCTTCGAGCGCGAGCGTCCGAACTGGCGCGTGCCCAACGTCTTCTACCCGGAGAACTGGGAGGACATGGACGACTACGCGCCAGACACCTACCTAGACATCGGCGCCGTGTACGATCAGTGGATCGATGCCGCCCGCTCGTACGAGCTGTTCCGGGGCGGCGTGTCGCAGTTCGCCTACCAGCGCTACTACGAGAGCCTCGCCTCGCTCCGGGGCTGCCTGGGCGGCTTCGAGCGGGCCGCCACCCTCATGCGGCGGCCGGCGGCGCGGCCTCGCCACGGGGGCGGAGCTGCCCCTGCGCGCCTAGGCGGCGCGACCGGCCGGCCACGCGATGGGGGCCGTCCCTTCAGCCCGAAGGCTCTTGGGACGGCCCCCTGACGCGCTCGGCCGGCGGTGCTCAGGATGGGGACGCCGAGGGCGACGTGGAGCCGTACTGGATGTTGAAGCCGTCCGTATCAGAGTCGGGAAGCGAGGGTGTGGACACCTGGACGCCGTTTTGGATCATCACGCCGCCGTCCGCCACGACCAGGCCGGGGTTTAGTCCGTTTGCCGTGCCCGGGTCGAAGGTGGCCTCGCCGTAGTTGGCCAGCGTGGCGATGCGCCCGCCGACCGTCGGGGCCTCCTGGATCCACTCGGCGGACGTGCCCGGGCCGGAGTAGCTCTCGTTCTCGGTGGCGGTCCAGCCCTCGGTCTGGTCGGTCAGGCTGATCACCCACTGGCCCGCCGACTTCTCGGTGATGCTCGCCTGCATGATGTCGCCGGGCGAGACCGGGTCGTTGATCACGGTCTCGGCCGCGGGCAGGATCTCCCACCAGGCGGAGTAGTGGGCGCTGCCGTTGTAGTAGTCCTGCTCGGTGCCGGTCTGGATGAGGTCGCTGTTGTTGAAGCCGTCGATGCCGACCCAGCTGGACGAGTAGGTGGGCTTGCGGCTGCGGCTCACGGCGGGAACGGTCCAGGATCCGGTGATCGAGGTGTACGGCCCGCCGGTGATGGCGTAGCCGGACCAGTTGCTCGCCGCCCAGCCGAACGCTGGGCTTGAGCCGCCACCACCGCCGCCGCCGTGGCCGTTATGGCCCGGGTGCGTTGTTGGGGGCATGAGGGCGACGCGCGGTGCGTGCGTGATCACCACGGAGGCCATGGTGGCGCCCGGGGCCGCGGCGAAGGCTGCGCCGAACACCAGCAGGGCGGAGGAGGCCGCGGCGACGATGCGGCGTGCCACTTGAGTCCCACCTTCGCTTGTTAATCCCCGTTGCCGGGGGTGGCGATCTATTCTCGCTGTTCCATCCGTTCCCTGCGTTGCCAGCACGGTCGAACAGGAATCGACGGGCAGCGAGCCGATCGCTCCGGGCCGACGCTATGCGGATGTGCGGTCGCTTGACCGCCACCTGCCCCGGTTCCTCGCGGACCCGGCCAAGTACATCGGCGCCAAGGCCTGGCGCGCCTTCCTCCGCCGGCCGCCCGCCGCGCGCAGCTCTCGCGGCCGGCCGCCGTCGTGCCGGTGGCCAAGGGTCGCCCGCGTCGCGCGGCGAACTCAGGCACGAGACGGCGCAGCGGGAGGCGGCGAGGATGGGCGGAGGGGACGGCGGCGCGGTAGCGCTCCTGGCGGAGCAGGGCCTGACGCGCGCATCGCTCGAGACGGCCTACGAGGCGGTGCGCAAGGTGATGCCGCCGACGCCGCTCGTCGAGAGCGCGGACCTGTCGGCCCGCCTGGGCCGGCCCGTCTGGCTGAAGCTCGAGAGCGTGACGCCCGTGCGCGCCTTCAAGGTGCGCGGCGCGATCGCCAAGGCGGCGGAGCTCGCGGCCCAGGGCCGGCCCGGCGACCTGGCCACGGGCTCGGCGGGCAACCACGGCCTGGCCGTGGCCTTCGCCGGGCGGCGCGCGGGCTGGCGGGTGACGGTGTTCGCGCCGGAGCAGGCAAACCCGGTCAAGGTGGCCGCGATCCGCGCCCTGGGCGCCGAGGTCGTGCAGGGCGGGCGCACATACCCCGACCTCGTGGCGCGGGCTGCCCCCTTCCTCGAGCGCACCGGCGCGGTGTGGGTGCACCCGTTCGACGACCCGGCCGTGATTGCCGGCCAGGCAAGCGTCGGGCGCGAGATCGCCGAGGCCCTGCCGGACGTCTCCCAGGTGGTCGTGCCGATCGGCGGCGGCGGCCTCGCCTCGGGCATCGGGGCTGCGCTCGCGCTCTACGCGCCGCAGGCGCGCGTGGTCGGGGTGCAGATGGACGGCGCCGACTCCATGCTGCGCTCCCTGGCCGCCGGCCACGTGGTGACGCTCGAGCGGGTGAGCACCGTGGCCGACGGCCTCGCCCCCGGCACCGCGTCCGAGCGCACGCTCCGGCTGGTGGGCGCCTTTGCCGAGGACGTGGTACGCTTGGCGGACGACGAGCTGTTCGTGGCCATGCGTTACCTGCTGGAGCGCGAGCGGGTCCTGGCCGAGCCCTCCGGCGCCGCCGGGGTGGCGGCCCTCCTGGCCGGGCGGGTGGCGGGGAGCGGCCCGGTCGCCGTCGTGATCACGGGCGGCAACGCCACGCTCGCGCACCTCGCGCGAACGCTCGAGGCGGAGCCGGTAGCCGACCGCTAGCGCAGGGCGGCAGCGCGAGGCCCTCTCGGGCGACCAAGAGGCCGCAGGGAGGGCCGTCGGGGTTGCGGCGAGGGCTAGTCCCAGCCGTGCAGAGGCTGGGGCGGCGTGCCCACCACCGGGTTGTGCGGCGCCTGGACGGCCACCGCGCTGAGCACGATCTGGGCCGTGCCGGCCCGGTACACCCCTGGGCTCGCCAGGGGGAGCGCGTAGTTCACGACGAACGTGTCGTGCCAGCTGTCGTTCACGGACTTGTCGGCGTTCGTGAACGCGCTTCCCGTCTTGATGACCAGCTGGTCCGGAGCGCTGCTCTGGCAGCTGGAGGCGTTGGGGTAGGCGCCTGAGCAAGACACGGGGCCGATGCCGAAGTGGTTGCCGTAGCTGTCCTGGATGACCACCTGAAGCCCCAGCGGCTGCCCGTCCAGAAGGGCCTCCGTACCGGGCGCGGACGCGCTCGACTGGGTGGTGACCGTGAGGCCCACCCAGGCGGGCACGCTGCCTTCGTACTTGACCTCGTACGAGCAGGCCGAATCGACGCTGTCGTCGGTCCCCGGGAAGAGGAGGGCGGAGGAGGAGTCTCCGGGGGCCATGGGCGCGATGGTGCACGGCGACGAGTCCGCCACGGCGCCAACGCTGAGCGTGCCGGTGGCGAAGTGGCTCGTCTGGCCGGAGGCGGCGCCGGAGAACAGGCCGAAGGTGGCTGCGGTTACGAGGCCGGCAGCGATGCCCATAGCAGCCGCCGCGAGCGCCAGGCGGCGCAGGAGCACGCGCATGCGGGCTCACCTCCCTGGTGCGGGGCTCCGGCTCGGCTCGCCGCCCGACAGCGCCGTCAGCGAGTCGACTCCGGGCCCCGCATGGGTGCGGTCGCCGGGGCGGCTCAAGCGCGATGCCCCGCCGACCTACCACACCGACTACTGGCTACGGCTCACGGTGGGACCGCCTAAAGAGGCCGAGGTGCGCCAGGAGCGGCAGCGCCGCAGTGCGTTCGTCCTAGTCACGACGATGCCGATGAGCCGGCGCCTGGGACCTGCTCATGGAGTAGAGGCGGCAGGACGCTCGGCCTGGGTCGTCGCGGAACCAACGGCATGGCTCGCGCGGGGTTGGTCGGGAGCCAGAGAAAGATGGTCCAGACCGCCCGATGGCGGCGCGGCTGGGCTCGGCTATCCTGCTGCCGAAGTCGGCGGGAGGGGGCCGTGGCATGAGCGAGCCACTCGGATCGCGTTCGATCCGCCCGGAGGGATGCGGGCGCGCGACCCGACCGGATCGGGACATGCTCGCCTCGCCACCGCGCGACGGCATCGGACAACCGCGGCCATCCTCGATCGCCCCACGACCGGCGGGCGTGGTCCAGCGTTCCCGCCCGTCGTTGGCGTGGGCAGCGCCCGCGAACGGACCCGGCTCGCTAGGGGGTGGTTCACCCGCACGAGGGTGAAGGGCGCCCGCCTGGCGGGTTCGCTCAATCCCTGGGAGCCGAGGACCCGCCCGCGCGGCTCTCGCGAGCGAACGAACTTCCGCCCGAACAATGGTGCGAACGGAGGAAATCAGATGATCCGACCGCTTCGTGCGCTCGCCGCGATTCCGGCCCTGCTCGGGGCCTCGATGCTGCTGGCCTCGTCGGCGGCGTTCGCCGACGGCACTGTCGGTACCCCCGACTGCACGCAGTATGCGTCGTGCCAGTCCGGCACGCAGTCGGCCACGGTCACCATCCCGCCCGGCAACATCACCGTGGGCAGCACGAACATGACGGCTACGGGCGCCATCCCCAACCTGTTCTCGGGCAACACCAACGGTGGCGTCAGCGGAAGCCCGACCCTCACCGACACATCGGGCGCCGCAACCGGCACGCTATACATCGATGACGGCACCGGTCTCGCTCAAGGATGGGTCCTGCTGATGTCGGCCGCGCCGCTGACCCTGAACGGTGTGTTGCCTGCGAACCGCAACAACCAGAACACGCTGGCCACCGTGTACTTCAACGGCGCCGTGACCGAGCTGGGCAGCCCGCTCGACCAGTCGCAGGAGAACGCAGCCGGGGTGCACGTTGTCTACCCGTCCGCCGCGAACGCCCTCACGATCCCGCTCGCGGGCGTGATGGGCCAGAACATCGTGAGCGGTGACTCGACCGCCATGGGTGCCTACTCGATCCCCGAGAACCTTGCCTGGCAGGTCGGTGCCGGTAACTACAGCGGCACGTACTCGACGACCCTGTTCCTGACCGCGTGCGAACTCCTGCCGCAGCCTAACTGATTCGGACTGCACACGCCCAGGGGGCTCAAGGGCCCCCGGGCCTTTGAGGAGGTCGTGCCGAGATGAAGCGCCTAGATCCTCTGGTCGCGGGCCTTGCTGCTTGCTCGATTCTCGCGGCGCCCGTCGCGCAGGCCAAGGCGCCGACGACGGTGACGACGAAGCTCACCAACACGAAGGTGGAGATCCAGATTCCCACGTCCGTCGTCAATGTCAGCCCGGGCCAGAGCTACAAGGCGATCGCACACCTCCTGAACTTCGACAGCCGCGCCGAGACCGTCAAGATGTACACGGCCAAGATCGTCAACAGCGAGAACGGCGGCATCACTCTCCTACCCAACAAGGGCTGGGTCACGATCTCGACCCATAACGTGACC
>JAKASY010000100.1 GCA_021817625.1 Bacillota bacterium
ATCTGCCGGGCCCCGGGGCTGCGCCGCCTGGGGCTTGGCCGCCAGGATTCGGCGCCAGCCGCGCCAGGCCCTGCGCTTTCCTCCGCCTTGGGACGGAGGGCGCCAGAGCGAGGGACGAGGCGTACGCCCGGCGAAGTGGCCCCTGCCCGGCCCCGGCCGGAGCCGGCGGGCGAAGGAGGTCTTGGCCACGAGCGCGCGCACGGTCCGCATCGCCCTGGACGACATCGCCCGCCTGCCCGCCTACTGGCAGGTCACGGCCGCACCGGACGGCCGCTCCCTCGCCTACTACAGCGAGCGCACGGGTCGCTTCGAGCTGTACGCGCTGGACCTCGAGACGCGAACGGAGCGGCGACACACGGATGGGGAGGCCCCCTCCGCCCTTCGCGCCGGCTTCTTCTTCACACCCGACGGCCGCTCCATCCTGTTCACCAAGGACCGTGGCGGCGACGAGAAGGCGAACCTGTTCCGCCTCGACCTGGACACGGACCGCGTGACGCAGCTCAACGACGACCTGGGCTCGCAGGAGTATGCCGGGCCGGTGAGCCCGGACGGGCGCGAGGCGCTCATCCTATCGAACCGCACGCCGCCGATGAACCTCTTCGCCCTCGACCTGCAGACCCTGGCCTGGCGGCCGCTCACGCACCTCGACACCGCGGTGTGGGCCCCGCGCTGGAGCCCCGACGGGTCCCTCGTCGCGTACTCGAGCGACACGTTCGCGAGCGGCGACGTGTGCCTAATGCAACGCGACGGTACGGGCGCTCGCCTGCTCTTTCGGGGCGGGGAGCACAGCCAGGACACGGTGGCCGACTGGCACCCGGACGGGAGACTCATCGCCGTCACGTCGGACGCAGGCGGGATCGAGCGCATCGCCCTCGTCGACGTGGAGACGGGCAGCGCGCGCTGGCTCGGCGATGGGGCAAGCGCGGAGTCGGCGCTGCGCTTCTCGCGCGACGGCCGGCTGCTCCTCGCCCTGCGCCACGAGGAGTCCACGGCCATGCCCGTCGTCTACACGCTCGCGAGCGGTGAGGCTCAGGCGCTCGACCTGCCGCCCGGGGTGGCGGCGAGCGCCGAGTTCGTCCTGGGCGGCCGGTGCGTGGCCGTCGCCCACCAGACCACCCACGAGCGCGTGTCGGTGCTCCTCTGCCACCTGGAGGACGGGCGGCGCGAGACCCTGCTCGCCGCGGAGTACGGCGCCGTGCCCAGGGAGAGCCTCGCGCGCGGACGGCACATCCGCTACGCGTCGACGGGCGGCGCGGAGGTGCCCGCCATCCTCTACGTGCCGACGGACATCCCGGCGGGAGAGCGCCGCCCTGCCCTGGTGCACGTCCACGGCGGCCCGACCGGCCAGTTCACGCGCGGCTTCGAGGCCTTCACGCAGTTCCTCCAGGGCCAGGGCTGCGTCGTGATCGAGCCCAACGTCCGGGGCTCGACGGGGTACGGCACGGCCTGGCGCGACGCATGCATCGGAGACTGGGGCGGCAAGGACCTCGAGGACGTCGAGGCGGCGGCGCGCTACCTGCGCAGCCTGCCCGAGGTTGACCCCGAGCGCGTAGGCATCCTCGGCACGAGCTACGGCGGCTACCTGTCGTACATGGCAGCGGCCAAGCTTCCCGGCGTCTTCCAGGTGGCGATCCCGATGTACGGCATCAGCGACATGCTGGCGCTCGAGGCGGAGACGAGCCCGTTTCTGCGCCACTACCTCCACCAGCAGATGGGCGACCCGGCCGAGCACGCCGACCTGTGGCGCGAGCGCAGCGCGGTCACCTACGCGAGCCAGGTGCGGGCGAAGATGCTCATCCTTCATGGCCTGAACGACCCGCGCTGCCCGCAGAGCCAGTCCCGCCACTTCCGCGAGGCCCTCATCGCGGCGGGCCGGCACGAGGGGCCGGACGGAGACTTCGAGTACCACGAGATCGCCGAGGGCCACGGCGCGGGTGGTAACCTCGACAGTCGGATCCGCGACTTCGGGCTCGTGGCGGACTTCCTGGCCCGCCGCCTCTAGGTGCGACCCGCGGGCCGCCGCGGCCCGCGCCGCTGTGAGCTTGGGATGGGAGGGAGCCGGGTGGAGCAGTACCTCGAGATGCTCGACCACATCCTCACGCACGGCGACCGCATGGACGACCGCACGGGCGTGGGCACGCTCTCCGTGTTCGGCTACCAGGCGCGCTATCCGCTCGACCGGGGCTTTCCGCTCGTCACGACCAAGAAGGTGGCGTTCGGGCTCGTCGTGTCCGAGCTCCTGTGGTTCATCCGGGGCGAGACGAGCATCCGACCGCTTCTCGCGCAGGGCAACCACATCTGGGACGACTGGCCGTACGCCGCCTACAAGGCGAGCCACGACTACGCCGGCGAGAGCATGCGCGAGTTCGCCGCTCGCGTCCTCGAGGACGAGGCCTTCGCCGCCCGGTGGGGCGACCTCGGGCCAGTGTACGGGCGGCAGTGGCGCAGCTGGCAGTGCCCTGACGGGCACGCCATCGACCAGCTCGCGCAGGTGGTCGAGCAGATCCGGCGCACGCCGGCGTCGCGGCGCATGCTGGTCGTGGCCTACAACCCGGCCGACGTGGAGCGGATGGCCCTGCCCCCCTGCCACTCCCTCTTCCAGTTCCACGTCGCGAACGGCCGCCTCAGCTGCCAGCTCTACCAGCGCTCGATGGACGCCTTCCTGGGCGGGCCGTTCAACATCGCGAGCTACAGCCTGCTGACCCTGATGATTGCCCAGACCACGGGCCTTCGGCCGGGCGAGTTCATCCACACGATCGGCGACGCCCACATCTACCTGAACCACATCGAGCAGGTGAGGACCCAGCTCGGGCGCGCGCCGTACCCCCTGCCGTCGGTGGCGCTCAGCCCGGACGTGCGCGACCTGTTCGCCTTCACCCGGGCCGACGTCGAGCTGTGCGACTACCGCTGCCACCCGGCGATCCGCGCGGAGGTGGCCGTCTAGGGGCCCGAATCGGCAGTGGCGCTGCGATGGGCGCCTCCCGGCTGGGGCGCCGGTCTGGCTTCGCCGTTGCGTGCGACCCGTGGTGCCGGCTCGGGGGCAGCCTGGGCCTAAGGCCGTCGCCATGGCCACTTCTTCGCCCTCGTCCGGACGCCGCGCGCCGGAACGATGGCTGGTTGGCCGCCCGCGAGGGACTCGTCACGGTGTGAGCGGTGGCACGCGCGGGCGCGGCCCCTTGACCGCACAGGGGCCCCGTTCCAGGATGGCCATGTAAGCTCGCGTTGCGAGTGCACCAGCCCAGGTGCCTACCGTTTGGCCTGCGGCGGCAGCCAGGCGACTGACTAGGGTCAGTCTCTGGCTGCCTTTCTCAATTTGTCGGATGTTCTGGGGGTGGCTGCGCTGGCAGGCTACGAGCACATCGCCGAACGCTTCTGGAATGTCGCGTCCAAGGGTGAGGAGGAGGCGAAACGCGAGATCCTGTTCATGGACGACATCGTCCAGAAGGCCCACATCGACCGGGAGATCGACAGCCTACTGGACGGCGTGGGCACGGTCCTCGACGCTGGCGCCGGCGCGGGGCGCTTCAGCATCCCGCTTGCCGTCCGGGGCCTTGCCGTAACCCACCTGGACCTGTCCCAGCCCATGCTCGCCAAGGCCCGCGAGCACGCTCGGCAGGCGGGCGTCGAGCACGCGATCTCGTTCGTGCACGGCCGGCTGGGCGACCTAGTCCAGTACCCTGACGGCGCGTTCGACCTGGTGCTGTCGGTCGATGCGCCGGTCTCCTACACGTATCCCGCGCAGGCCGACGTGCTAGCCCAGCTCGTCCGGCTTGCACGAAAGGCGGTGCTCGTGAGCGTCGTGAGCCGGCCAGGAAGCCTGCCGCTCGTCCTTCACCCGGCCCAGAAGGAGGCCTTTCTGGTCGACCCCGACTGCGCGGACCCGATCATGCGCTGGTATCCTCGCCTCACGCCCGAGCTTGCTGAGACGTGGCTGCCGGACTTCGCCGCCTTCGATCGCCTGTGGCAGACGGGCCTGGGCGAGGAGCCGGCGCGCGTTCAGGCCGCCTTCGATCGAGGCGAGTCGCCGTGGCCGGTAACCTACGCCTTTTGGCCCCACGAGCTGCGCGCCATCCTCGAAGACGCCGGCCTAGAGGACGTGCGCCTGGCCGGCCCCGGCGCCCTGGCGCGCACCCTTCCGCAACCCATCCTGCGCCGACTGCTCTTCACGCCGGCTCTACGCGCGCCGTTCCTCGAGCGCTGCTACGCGTTCGATCGCACGGAGTCGGTAGTCGGCATGGGCAAGGACACCCTGGTCGCGTCCGGGCGCAAGCGGGGGCAATCTCTGCCGGAGGGGAGCGCGCCGGCGCGGGGGGAGGATCGCGCCGGCTGGCATGGCCGCCAGGCGTGCGGCCGTCGCCGATGACCGCTACGGGCTTGACGCGCGGCGGGACGGCCTTCCCGGCCTAGGTGGGCGCGCCCTCGCCCCGGCTCCCGGCCGGGTCGAGCGCCTTGGCCAGCAGGATCTTGGTCTCCCCGTGGGCGTCCGTGTAGGTGCCGATGACGGCGAAGCCGTGGCGGATGTCGAGCACGAGCATGTCGGGCCAGCGGTTCGTGGTGTTCGTGGTTACGTAGCGGTAGCCATGTGCCCGACACCACGCGTGCTGCGCCCGCATGAGCGCGGAGGCCACGCCCTGGCGGCGCAGGGCGGGCGCTACAGCGCCGAGCCAGCTGTGAAAGCGTTCGGGCGCCTCCTCAAAGCCGACCTTGTAGCCGGCGAGGTCCGGGCCCAGCCAGGCGAGCTGGAAGAGAAAGCGCGGCCGGGCCAGGAGGCGGTCGCGCACGGCCGCCGCGGGCGTCTCCGGAAACACGCTCTTATGCAGGGCGGCGAACGCCGTCATCGCCTGTGGGGCGGGAAAGGCGCTGTCGTGCTCATCAAGTCGAAGCTCCACGCGCATGATCCCTCCTGGGGCGGGGCTCCCCTTGCGTCCGGAGTTGGCCCGCGGCCGGCCCAAGTCCTCCCCTGGGTCGGAGCGCGATCGCTGGCAGGGGGGACGGGGGGCGAGGGCGAAGGCCCGCGTCACGGAGGTGCTGCCTATGTCGACGCTGGCGCGCTCGTCGGCGCCCTTGAGGGGCTCGATCACGCCCCTCGTCACGCCGTTCCGGGACGGCCGCGTGGACGAGGCCGCCCTGCGGGACCTGGTCGAGTTTCAGATCGCCGAGGGGAGCCACGGCGTGAGCGTCACCGGCACCACGGGCGAGCCCTCGGCTCTGTCCATGGCCGAGCGCGAGCTGGTGATCGCGGTCGCCGCGGACGCCGTGGCCGGGCGCGTGCCGTTTCTCGCCGGCACGGGCTCGAACAACCTCGAGGACACCATCCACCTCACGCGCCACGCGGAGCGCGCCGGGGCGAGCGCTGTCCTGGTCATTGTGCCGTACTACATCCGTCCCACCCAGGCGGGCATGTACGGCTTCTTTCGCGCCGTGGCGGACGTCACGAGCCTGCCGGTGGTGCTCTACAACATCCCCGGCCGCACCGCCCAGAACCTCGAGCCGGAGACGATGGCCCGCCTGCGCCGCGACGCGCCGAACATCGTAGGCGTCAAGGAGGCCAACGTGAACCTTGAGCAGGTGAGCCGCGACCTCGCGCTCTGCGGGCGCGACTTCCTGGTCTTCTCGGGCATCGAGGCCCTGTGCTTCCCGATGCTCGCCCTGGGCGGCAGCGGCCACGTGAGCGCCACCGCGAACGTGGCGCCGCGCCAGGTGGCCGAGCTGTATGACCTGTGCGCGGCCGGGCGGTGGGATCAGGCGCGCGACCTCCACTACCGCCTTCTGCCGCTGAACGAGGCCCTGTTCTGGGAGACGAACCCGGTGCCGGTGAAGACGGCGCTCGGCATGATGGGAAAGATCGTGCCCGACGTGCGCCTGCCCCTCGCGCCGCTCGCCGAGGGAACGCGCGAGCGCCTGCGCGCCGTCCTGGCGAGCTACGGCCTGGTGAGCGGCGCGGCGGCGGACGCCGCGGGGGGGCTAGGATTGACGTAAAGGGGGCCGACGATGCGCAGCGTGCGCTTCGCCGCCGACGGGCGGGTGCGCTCGGGCCGGGCCGAGGGCGAGGGGCGGGGGCTCGTCCTCCTGGACGAGGCCGGGCGCGCCTTCCGACCGGACGAGGTGATGTTCCTGCCGCCCGTGGAACCGCGGGCGGTGATCGGCATCGCCCTCAACTACCGCGACCACGCGGCCGAGCTCTCCCTGGCGGAGCCGGAGGCGCCCGCCCTGTTCCTCAAGCCGCCGCAGAGCCTCATCGGCCACGGCGGCCGCATTCTGTATCCGCAGGGCGCGCAGTACATGCACTACGAGGCGGAGCTCGCGGTCGTCATCGGCCAGCCGGCGCGCACCGTGGGCGAGGCGGAGGCGCTCTCGCACGTGCGCGGCTACACGATCGCGAACGACGTGACGGTGCGCGACTTCGTCCAGAACGTCTTTCGCCCGCCGACGAAGGCCAAGGGCTTTGACACCTTCTGCCCGCTTGGGCCATGGCTGGTGGAGGGGGAGATCGACGATCCCCAGGACCTCGCCATCCGCACCCTCGTGAACGGACGCGAGGTGCAGCGCGGCTCCACGCGGGACATGGTGCACGGCGTCGCGGCGATGATCGCCTACGTGAGCGCGTTCGTCACCCTCATGCCGGGCGACGTCCTGCTCACCGGCACGCCCAAGGGAATCTCCTCGATCCACGCGGGAGACCGGGTGCGCATCGAGATCGACGGCATCGGCGCGCTCGAGAACCCGGTGGCCGAGGACGTACAAGTTTCCTGGACACGGCCGGGCATCAAGCCCTCTGCCACGCCCCTACGCGGTTGCCAACAAGCGGCAGAGAATGGTAATCTTCGCCTGGGGTGACCGTGTGGCTCGAGCCATCAAGACCTTGATTCTGCCTCTCTGGGGCACAAACGGCGTGAAGAACGCCGCCCTTGAAGCGACGGAGGCGCTCTTCGGTCGGATC
>JAKASY010000101.1 GCA_021817625.1 Bacillota bacterium
GCCAGCATCCCTCGCCGTCGTGCCCGCTGCCTCAGCCCGCGCTGCGATCGGGCGCCGCTGCGGCCGACGCCTCGCCCACCGCCTGCCGGTACACGACCCGGCCGGCTCGCGACAGGTCTTCCGCCGTCACCTCGTAGCGCGAGCCGGCGCGTGACGGCGAGCGGCGTGCCGGCAGGATGCCGCGGCGCACGTCGCGGCACACGGTGTCGTAGGAAAGCCCGAGCGCATCCGCCAGCTCCACGAGAGTCCAGGGACCACCTCCGCCCAGACGCCCCCCACCCATCGCCGGCCTCCTTCCGCTGGCCCGAGCATACGCGCCCCGTGTGTCAAAACTGTTGCCGGACGGGCGGGCGGCCCGGGAAGTTTGCGACAGGGTGTGCACGCTGGCGCAGGGCGCGCGAAGGCCGCCCATCGGGCGGCCTTCGCGCGAATCGGGTCGGCGACCGCCTAGCTCAGGCTCTGGCCGTTGAACGTGGCGGCAGGAACGCTGATCGGCACGCCGGCGTTGGTCGCAGACGTGTTGGCGGAGGTCGGCGCGATGAGGAACGACTTGCCGCTCACGTAGCCGGCGGTCAGGGTGAACACCACGGTCTGGCCCGAGCCGGCGACGGTGTAGTCGGCGCTGGGCAGGGCCTGGCCGTTCACGGTGATCGTCCAGTTGGCGGCGTTCGTGTCCGCGGTGATGGTGCCGCCGCTCGGCAGGTCACCGAAGTTGAGGGTGATCGTGCCCTGGCCCGCGCTCGAGCCCGCCTTGCTCGACACGCCGGTCAGGAGGCCCGGGGTGAGCGCGTTGATCGTGTACGAGCCGGCCGTCGCGTTCACGTAGTAGATCGTGACGCCGGAGCTGCCGGCCGGGATCGTGACCTCGCTCTGCGGGAAGTCGGCCCCGGTCGGGGAGCTGCGGAAGGCGCCGCCGCCGCTCGCCGTGCCGTTCAGGTCCTGCATGACGACCGTCACGGGCACGTCCGAGACCACCGGGTTGCCGAAGCCGTCGGTCAGGCGAACCGTCACGGCGGCTGCCTGGTTGGCGGAGACCGTGAGCGGGGTCGTGCTCAGGTTGTTGCCCTGGCTGTCGTAGGCCGCGGCGCCGCCGGGCACGGTCGAGGCGTTGATGCCGATGCTGGCGCTGCCGCTCACGTTCGCGGCGACGGACTCATCGGTGGCCGCAACGCTGACGTTGCCCGCCTGGCCGGCGCTGCCCGAGAAGTCGATCTGGCCGTTGGTGCTCTTCACCAGGTAGACGCCGTTCTGCGCCGACGCCGGCGTGATCGTCGCACCCGAGTTGGCCGGGTCGGTGAACTTCACGCTCTGGATGCCGGAGGCGGGCGTGATCGTCACCTGGAGGTAGTCCGGGTTGCCGTCGGCCGTGCCATTCGGCTGCTCGGCCGTGATCGTGCCGGAGATCGTCTGGCCGGACGTGACCGGGCTCGTCTGGTTGATGTTGACGGCCATCGACGTGGCCGTGTAGGGCACGATCTGGAACGTCTGCGTGGCGCTCGAGAGCCCGGACGAGGCGGCCGTCACCGTCCAGGTGCCGGTGGAGGTGCCGAAGTCGAGCGTGGCCTGAGCGGTGCCGTTCGAGCCCGTGTCAACGGTGGCCGGGCCGGCGGCGCCGTTCACGGTGTACGTGCTCGTGCCGTTCGAGGCGCTGAACGAGACCGGCACGCCCGAGGCCGTGACGTCGTTGCCGCTCGCGTCCTCAAGCTGGGCGGTCACCTGGACCTTCTCGTTGCCCTGCGGCAGGTCGATCGGGGCGCCGCTTACGGGGCCGGTGGGCGCGAGCGTGAGCTTCTGTGCCTGGCCGGACGTGACGGCGATGTTGATGCTCACGTTGGGGAAGTTCGTGGCCGACACCGTGACGGTGTACGTGCCGGTGGTCATCTCGCTGAAGTCGATGATGGTGCTCCCGCCGCCGGCGCCGATGGTGCCGGACAGGGTGCCGACCTGCTTGCCGCCGAGGCTGACCGCAGCGGACACCGGGATGGCCGAGGCCGTGGTGGTCGGCGTCCCGTTCGAGTCCACGAGCTCTACCGTGATCGCGTCGGTGGCGCCCGAGGCGACCGACGGCGAGGCGGCGCTCAGCTTCATGGCCTGGGGCGCGCCGGCGATCACGCTCTGGACGGTGACGCTACCGGACTTCAGGTTCGTGCCGGAGACCGTCACCACGATCGGCCCTGTGGCGCCCTGCTGCGAGACGATGTCGACCTGCGCGGGCGACGGGCTCGTGGTGCCATCGGCGATGAACGCCTGGCTCATCGTGGTGGCGCCGTCCGTAAACTGGGACGGGCCGGTGAGCGAGAAGGTGAGCCCGTAGGTGCCGGTGAGCATGGGGTTGCCGGCCTGGTCGTCAACGACCGCGCTGATCGCGTCCTGGTTGCCGCCCTCGTTGGCGCGCAGGTCGTTGGAGGCGGCCGCCACGCTGATCGAGGTGGCCTGCTGGGCGACCGTCGTCACGGCGGCGCTGCCGGTCGTCAGGCTCTGGCCGTTATTTGTGGCGTTCGCCGTGAGCGTGTCGGTCGCACCCGCGGTGCCGCTCGTCGACTGGATCGTGAACGTGGCGATGCCGTTCTGGGCGTTCACGGTCATGGCGGCGGTCTGCGGGCTGCCGTTTGCGCCCACGAGCTCCGTGGCTCTGCTCGTGTCGGACAGGGTCACGGCGCCGTTGTAGCTGCCGACAAGGTTACCCGCGCTGTCCACGACCTCCACCTGCACGGTGTCGGTAGCGGCCTTGTCGGCCACGATCGTGGACGACTTGGGCATCACCTTGAGGGCGGCGGGAGCGCCGAACACCTGGATCTGGGTTGTCGCCGTCACCGGGTTCTGAAGCCCGTTGCCGGAGATCGACACCTGGACCGTGTACGTGCCGGGCGCGGTGGCGACGAACGCGCCGTTGGGGCTCACGGTCGCGGAACTGCTGTTTGAGCCGACCACCGAGTACTGGATGGTGTAGGCCGACAGCTGCGCGCCGGAGAACTGCTGGCCGTTCGCGTTCTCGGCCGTGACCGTGAGCTGGTCGCTCTGGCCGACGCCGACCACCGGGTTCGCGGCGCTCAGGCTGGCCGAGCTCAGGTTGCGCGCCGAGAGGACGTTGTACAGGCGCATGATCGCCACCGCGAATTCCTCGCGGTTGAGCTTGTTGAACGGCGCGAAGCGGTCGCGGTTGTAGGGCGGGACGATGCCGACCTCCATCATCGCGTTCACGTCGCCGAGGTCAGCCGGAGGCACCTTGCTGAGGTCCTTCAGGTAGCTGTACTTCGTCGTGTTGCCGGCGAGCGACTGGGCGAGCGACTGGTCGCCGAGCGCGTTCGTCGCCAGGACGGCGAAGTCGACGCGCGTGATGATGGCGGACGGGTAGAAGCTGCCCGACGCGGCCGCCATGCCGGTCAGGATGCCCGCCTTCACGGCCGCCTCGATATACGGGTAGTACTGGCTGAAGCGGCTGACGTCCGTGTAGGTCTGGGAAGCCGACGGCTGAAGCTGCAGGCGCAGCGCGTTCACGACGAACTTCACGGACTGTGCCCGGGTGATCTGGCCGTAGGGCGAGAACTTGCCCGGCGCCGTGCCGTTCATGATGCCCTGTTCGTACAGGGTCACGGCCGCGCGCTGCGCCAGCGGCGTCAGCTTGGCGATGTCGTAGTAGTTGGGGCTCGTGCCCCCGAAGGCGAAGGCGCTCGAGGCGATGCCCAGCGTCGATACGAGCAGTGCGGCCCCGGTGACGAGGCCCGCGGTCTGCCTGAGCCTTGCACGCTGCATGGTCCTGCGATGCCTCCCTTTTGAACGCCGCGACGCCTTACAGGGCCGGCACGGCGGGGATTTGTGCGGGAGCAGCACGGGTGCCGCGGTCAGCGGCACGTGGAGTCAGAGCGCAGGCGCGGCCGGGTCCCGGGCTGGAGCCCCGGCACCGCCTGACGTCCAAAAACCTCGTGCGAACTCCCTGCGATACGTTTCGTGGCGACGATCTGCTTTGTGACCATCACCACCGCAAGACAAGTTGTCAGTTTACAGGGCGCACCCCGAGCGTGGCGGGCGCGGACCCGTGCACTGCACATGGCGCGGCCACACTGCGGCCGCGGAGGAGCGCACCCCTGGCCGCGAGCGGGCGGGCCGCCACTGGCCTGGGGCACAGGTCCCCGGCGGGCGAGGCGTCCGCCGATCGTGCCATGCGGGCTCGTGCGGGCGCGGCGAGGCGCGCCGCTCACGCGTGCGAGGCTCGCGCGCTACAGCCATGCGTCCCTGTGGCAGCAAGGTGGCGCAGCTCGCAAGACGGTCTCCCGCGAGGGTAGCTCACCGCCGCGGCGTCGGGCCAAAGTCAGGCAAGCGCCGGGCTGGGCGGCAGGGCGCAGGCCTCGCGGTACTCGGCCGCCATGCGGGCGACGAGGTCGGCGACCGCGGGCACGTCGTGAATCGTCGCCACGCCGTGGCCGGCGCTCCAGACGTCGCGCCACGCCCGGGCCTCCTGCTCCCTTCCGAGCCGCAGCGCGACCGGCGCGCCGTCCCGAACGGCCGCCGGGTCGATGCCCGCGCGCTCGAGGCTTGGGGCGAGGAAGTTTCCGTGCACGCCGGAGACGCGGTCCGTGTAGACGACGTGCGCGGCCGCGCTCTCGACCAGCATGGCCTTGTAGGCGGGCGCCGCCCGCGACTCCGCGGTGGCGATGAAGCGGGTGCCCACGTAGGCGAGGTCGGCGCCCAGGACCTCTGCCGCCCGGACGGCGTAGCCATCGCCGATCGCGCCCGCCGCGACGAGGCAGCCCGGCCACAGCTCACGCAGCTCCCGCACCAGGCTCACGAGGCTCTGGCCGCCCGCGTGGCCGCCGGCGCCGGCGGAAACAGCGATGATGCCGTCCACGCCGGCGTCGATCGCCTTACGCGCGTGGCGGGCCATGGTCACGTCGTGAAACACGATGCCACCGTAGCCGTGCACCGCCTCCACGACCTGGCGGGGGTCGCCCAGGCTGGTGATGACGAGCGGCACCCTGGCGCGCACTGCCGCCTCCAGGTCGTGCGCCAGCCGATCGTTCGAGCGGTGGACGATGAGGTTCACGCCGAACGGCGCCGGTGTGCCTCCTCCCTCGACCGCAGCGGTGGCCGCAGCGATCTGCCCGAGCCACGCCGCGAGCTCGTCCGGGCCACGCGCGTTGAGCGACGGAAAGGTGCCGACCACCCCGGCGCGACAGGCCGCGATCACGAGCTCTGGGCCGGAGACGAGAAACATCGGGGCGGCGATGACCGGAACGCGCAGGCGGCCCACCAGGGCCGGGGGCACGGGCACGGGCGCCACCCTCCTTCCGGGCTGCGTCGGCGGGAGCATTCGACATCGGTCGCCCGGCCCCGCCCGGCGCCCCGCCGTGCGACGGGAAGCTCCTCTGGCGACCTCGGGACCTCCGGCGGCTACTGCGGCGTGTCCGGAGCGGCGACAGGACGCCTCGCGACCGCCTCGCGGTGCCGTGCCGAGCCGCTATGGCAGCAACGCGAGATCACTTGAGGAAGCGGGCAGATCGCCGCTTGACGCTGCTGATCTGGTAGGCATGCCCGGCCTCGTGCTCCACCAGATGGTACACGGCCCACTCAGGTGTCACGTCATAGTCCTCATCGTCGGGGCTGCGCACACGCCGCCAGTCGTCAAGGGTGACCTCGCGAAACGCCTCGAGAAACACGGATCGGCTGCGCGCGAGCCTGCCAAGGTGCTCCTCGAGGGGCACCTGGAGAGCGCGGATCAGTGCCTCGCGCGCAGTGCCCATGGCGAGCGGGAAGAGGCTTTGCACCTCAGGCGGCAAGCCTTGGCGCTCGAGGATGTCGAGGTAGAGCCAGGACATCTCCACGAGGCCGATGTGGTAGAGCAGCGTTCCAATGGCGTTGTCGCGTCCGTCCGGCCCCTCCCAGTCGAGCGTTGCCTGGTCCATGCCGTGGACCAGCCGCAGCGTTCTCTCGCGCGTCGCCCGCATCGCCCACATCCAGCGTCCGATCTCGTCCGGGTATCCGGGCAGCGCCGTTACCTGCAGTGCCTCTCGCACAGCCACCCTCCCCCTTCGCCACGCCAAACCTTAGGCATCCGCGCCACGCCACCTGCTGACGCCGTCCGCTCCCGATCGTCGCCGTGCGTCGCACCTCGGCGGCGGCGCCGGAGCGCTCGGCGAACCACGCCCCGGGCACGCCGCAGGCCGACCCGATGTGACAGGTTTCTCCGCAAAGCTCCCCACGACTACCCGCGCCACGGCCTCCACCGCGTGCACGGCACCTGCCGCGCCAGCGGTAGGGGCGGGATGCGCCCGCGGCCCAGACATCCCGATCGTGCGGGTTGGGGTACCGCCACCGGAAGGCGATTGCGCGCCATGCGGCGGCGCGGCACGCCGATGGCACGGTCGTGGCAGGCTGGCGGCACACACGTGCGACTGCACGGGCCCCACCGCGCCCGGATACTGTCGAGCGATGGGGTGGCCCAGGCCGTTCAAGCCGGCGCCCACGCGTTGCCTCGGCACGCTTCGACCTCTCGGTACACGCGCCGGCGCCTGCCGCCTGGTCGCCCCGCCCAGCCCGCGTCGGCCCGCCCGGCGCGCGGCGGGCCGTGGTGAGAAGCCGGTTGGGTCAAGGTGGGGTCCTAGGTGAGTAGAGCCAGACACGTTCTTGCGGTGCTCGTCGCGGCGCTGCTGCCCCTCCTGCCTCTGCTCTCTCCGGTGGCGCAGGCAGGTGGGGGGGCGACACCGCCGAGCGGTCTCATCTACGCCGTTGGCGGCACGAACGGGAGCGGGCCTCTGACCACATCGGAGGCGTATGACACCGCCGCCAATTGCTGGTCGTCCCAGTCCACCTGCCCTCCCATCGCGGCGATGGCGTCGGCGCTCAGCGGCCTCGCGGCCGCCTACGATCCCGCGACCGGTCTCGTGTACGCAATCGGCGGCACGGGCGCGGCCGGCGCTGTT